>DYSA01000255.1 GCA_020726425.1 Fibrobacter succinogenes
AGGGTTCAGAGTGGGAAGGTATCAACGGTTGCAGTGAACCGGATTCGACCTACTCTGCATTCAGCAAAGAGAACCGAAATTTTTCTTGAGGAGAAGTAGTGAATAGAATCAGCGCAATTGCAATCAGTATCGTTTCGGTAGCCACGGCACTTTCTGCCAAATCGATAACGCTTGGGATCGACGGAACGGTGGAGCGGAAGTCGCAAGAATCCACTTCCACTGAAACTTCGGGAACGGAAACGCACCGATTGGATGAGCAATCAACCGTGTTTATCATGCCGCGACTTTCGATCCGCACGGGCGATCGCGTTTCTCTTGTTCCGGCTTTCGGCGTTGGATATAGCAGAGTGAAAGAAGCCTACAAAGGAAGTTCTTCTTTGGAATCGGAGGAATCTTCAAAAGCATTTATGGTTGGAATGGGATTTGGCGTAGAGTTTTCGCTCATTCAAAAAGAGTGGTTTGAACTCTCTCTTGGGCCACGAGCGACCTTTTTAAAAAGCACTGAACCGATCTCTGAAACGTCCAGCGAAGATTCATTTTACTTCACCACCATGGAGATCAGCGATGGGAGCTACTCCAACCGAGGGGTTACTCTTGACGCACCGCTGAATATGGATTTTCAGATCGGACAGCGATTCGGGATTCGCCTTGCGACGAAACTAATCTCTTATAGTTCAGCAACGGAAAAATTTGAGACCGTCTCTACGAATAGTTCCGGCATCAGTTCTACCAAAGAGTATCGAAGCAACAACAACTCCTTTACGGTTTTGGGAGTCGATGCAGTTCCTTTGTCCGCGGGGATCTTTTTCCGCCTTTGAGAAAAATCAGGGGGAATCTTTTGCAGAGAGATTTCCCTGATCGAAAAACATCAACCCCCACTCTTTCTCCTTGCTCCCCTAAAATACCGAAGGAAATCGTGGTCAAAAAGAGTCAAGCTGAATCTGTTGACCACAGAGTTCCTCACGGCGAATGGTTCTTCTTACTCTAAGCTATAGTATCTAGTTACAGTAATTGCAGCCACGGGATTTCCTGGAGCATTTTTGTGTCCATACACAATTGAACGGTTTTGTGGTCAAACCATTTTTTTCATTTGAGAAAATATGAGAGGGATTTTGTAGCTATTTGGTGTAGATTAACGAAATTCCCAATGAGGAGAACGTCATGAAATTGAATCGATCGCTTCCCTTGGCCTTACTTACCGCTCTCAATGTTCACGCAGGATCAAACCTGATTTCACCTGAAGGTTCTGCTACCGCCACTGTCCAGTTCACCCTTGATTCTTATACGATCGATACGGTCACGGTTGATGGAGTTCAGTATAGTCGCGTTCGTTCTCCGGAACTCGATGCGATCACGCTGGACAAAGGATTTCCGGAACTTCCGTATGGCGCCGAAGCAATTCGCCTGCTAAAAAATGGCGAAGCACAACTGAAAATTTCAAATGTGAAATACAAAGAGATTCCAGCACTTCCGGTTGTTCCTTCGAAAGGAATGATGACTCGCAATATCGATCCAACCACGGTTCGCACAACTGCCGGTACCGTATACAACGACGATCGCTTTTGGCCGGAACAGCCAGTGTCACTCGACGCGCCTTATTTAATTCGCGATACTCGAGGAGTTTCAGCGCGGATTTTCCCGGTTTCGTACAACGGAAAAACGGGAACAATCCGAATCGCAGAATCAATCACATTCTCTGTTATTGAAACCGGAACCTCCGTGCGATCTGCCAGTGAAGATCAATCGGAAGAGTTCCGGTCTCTTCAGGATCGATTTATCAATGGATCGACGCCGCTGATGCTTCGGTATAAAGCGGTGAACGATGGCGACAAAATGGCAATTATCACCACGTCGGAATTTAAAGCCGCCGCGGATGAACTTGCTCTTTGGAAAAATAAAAAGGGAATCGTTTCTACGGTGTACACCTATCCTTCAGAAACGGGAAGTGGATCAGCGGCACTGCGAACCTTTCTCAAAGGACTCTACACAAAAGAGAAAATCACCTATATCACACTGATCGGTGACCACGAAGATATTCCTTCGAAATTGATGAACTATGACGACGGTTCTGCGCCACAAGATGCGTCAGTGGGATCTGATCCATCGTATACATTTCTTTCGGGAACTGACCTCTACCCCGACGCATTTGTCGGTCGTATCTCTGTAGAATCTGCTGCTTCGGCCGGTGAAGTGGTCAAAAAAATTGTCAACTACGAAATGAAACCTCAAGTCGGGGCGACGTGGTACTCCAAGGCTGTCTGTGCCGGTAGTAGCGAAGGTACGCCGAAAGATTATCAGTGGTTATCGGACAGTATCAACACGGTTCTCAAAAAGGCGATGTACACTTCCGTCGATGAGATCAAACAGGGATACAGCGAATCAACGACCTCTCTTTCGAACTATCTCAACGAAGGTCGGGGGCTATTAAACTTCATGGGTCACGGGAACAACGATGGTTTTGGATTTCAGTCGGCATTTTGGTACAGCAGTTCACTGGTTAAAGGACTCAAAAACGGCAATAAACTTCCCGTCGTGATTCCTCTTGCCTGCCAGTTTGGGGCTTTCACCGGAAGAACCGTTGCGGCTGAAGCGTGGATTCGTCACGCCACCGGTGGAGCTGTTGCTGTTATGGGAAGTTCACCGCTTATGGACTGGACTCCACCTCAGTACGCTCAGGTTGAAATGAACCGCCTGATTGCAAAAGATTCTCACCGATCTATGGGTGCGTATTTCTATAACGGTGAAATGCGCATGCTCGACGTGGATAAATTCGGTGAAAAAACGATGAACACGTGGAACTACTTTGGTGATCCATCGGTAGAGTTGATCAACAAAGCTCCCGTAGCGATTAAACTTGCGGTAGACGGAACGCCGGTGATCGGTGCAAATACGCTCAAGATCAGTGGTACCGCGGGGACAAAAGTAACGCTCTATTCACCAGAACTGGGAATCCAGACCAGCGCGACTCTTACGGGTAACTCTGTTGACATGAAATTCGATGCGGCGAAAGCGGGAAAGATCTATGTCACCGGAACCGCGCGCAATAGTGCGCCCTATCTCGACTCGATTGTAGTTTCTTCAGTTCAGGAGAAAAATCTTGCTCCAACGGATATTAAACTTTCGAAAAAGAGCGTCATGGCAGATTCGCCGGTGGGAACTCTTGTGGGAATTCTTACCACAATCGATCCAAACAAAAACGACACCCACACCTACAGTCTGGAGTGTTCATGTACGAGTTTGAAACTTTCCAACGATTCACTTATTGTAAGCGGACCGATAGCGGAAAATGATTCCATGTTCCTTCGTTTGACCACAATGGATAAGGGCGGATTATCGTTCTCCAACGAAATCACCGTGGCAGCAGTGCCGAATCCGTATTACGATATCCTTGGAAAAGGCGAATGGAAAGCAAATGCCGATTCTCTGGGATCGACTTCGAAAATTACCATCGATGCGAAAACCGGGGCATTCAAAGCGAAAATGAAACGGGCAGCCAACACGAAGTATGACAAGTGGACCAATATCGGCACTGATTTCACCGGTAATATCGAATCTCTCACCGAAATTCGAATCACCTACTCGGCAACCGATTCGATCAAGCTTCTCCTTCCTATGGACGAGTTGCTCGAAGCAGGAAGCGGCCACGGAATTACCCTTCCTGCAACGGGAAGAGCTTCGGCGACCGTGACGATTCCGGTGTCAAAACTGGTACAGCCTTCATGGGTTACCACTGCGGAAGCGACAGAGTTGAACCTGAAAAATGTTCACAATATTATGTTCGAAATCGCTTCGGAAAGCGAAACAATCACCGAAGCTTCGTTTGAAGTCGAGGAACTGGGAATCGATAGTTACAAAGAGGTGGTGGGGCTTCTCACGGGAAATGCTCAGACTCTTGCGGGAATCATGATTAAGGGAATCAGTTCGCAACAGATCACCATTGGTGTTCCTCAGGCCGGATCGTATCAGATTGCGTTCTACACGCTCAACGGTCGCAAGATCTTTGACCAGACCGCATCGTTAGCAGCGGGATTCCAGTCACTTCCGTTGACTCAGCAGAATGCCTGTGGTCCGGTGATCATGCAGATCCAAGGACCTGCGGGATCGTTCGTAACCAAAGCAATTCTGAAATAAAAGTTGTTCACACCATTGACCAAATGGGCTCTCAAAAACGAGAGCCCATTTTCGTTTGCCCTGCAAAGCAGGAAATCCGTCCGGTTGAAAGAAGCCGGAGC
>DYSA01000256.1:0-2882 GCA_020726425.1 Fibrobacter succinogenes
TTTCACTTCTGCGAGAACCCTGTCCGATGTTCGACAGGGCACTTTCACTTCTGCGCGTACCCTGTCCGATGTTCGACAGGGCACTTTCACTTCTGCGCGTACCCTGTCCGATGTTCGACAGGGCACTTTCACTTCTGCGCGTACCCTGTCCGATGTTCGACAGGGCACTTTCACTTCTGCGCGTAACCTGTCCCACTTTTGTACGACAGAAATCAGTATCGCAAATTTCAACTCGTTCCAAGGCTCCAGCCTTGGAATGCTGACCGTGAGGCTCTGCCTCAATTAATCGAGGCGGAGCCTCGCGTCTGCGTTCCCTGCGGGACGCTGAGAACGAGTGCTAAATTCATAAAGATTGGTAACAAACACCTGAGTAGTAACGCATCTTTCACTGTGATCCCCTTTTCGTGAAACTCAATGAGAGGATGCAAACGCGAGTGGTGGATTCAATTCTGTGAGAGGGAGATCTCCGAATGTATTTTTGGTCAGACATATTTCTGAAATGAGAATGCAATGAATCCTCTTGATAGAATGATCGAATTGAGTTCACTGATACATGGATTTGACCGTGCCTATTATCGCGACGGAAAATCACCCGTTTCCGACCGGGAATACGATGCCTTTTACAAGGAACTGAAAGATCTCGAAGCGGCGAACCCATCACTGAAACAGCCCGGTTCTCCGACGAACCGCGTGGGGAATGATCTCACGGATGGGTTTCAGAAAGTAACCCATCGCCACAGAATGATGAGTATTGACAACACCTACTCCGCCGAAGAGATCGCTTCGTGGGTGGCCAAGACCAAAGAGCTCGCCGAATCTCCCATGACGTTCACCGGAGAGCTGAAAATGGATGGGATCGCCTGTTCAATTACCTATCGCGATGGCGTGATGGTTCAGGCGGTGACTCGCGGAAACGGTTCCGTGGGCGATGATATCACGGCGAATGTGAAAACAATCAAGTCCGTTCCCTTGACGATCCCCCGCACTGATCTCGTGGAAGTACGCGGTGAGATCTTTATGCGATTCGATGCGTTCGCCGCGCTCAATGCCCGACTCGAAGAAGAGGGCAAACCTCCCATGCAGAATCCGCGCAACACCACGGCGGGGGCGGTGAAACTTCTCTCTCCGGCGGAAGTATCCCGGCGCAATTTGTCGTTTTGCGCGTACTATCTTCTCGAAGATGAACAACCCACCGTTACTACTCACCACGAAGTGCTTTCTCTTTTAGCGCAATACGGATTTATGGTGGTGGAACATTCACCGGTACTTTCCACGGCGCAAGAGGTAGTTGATTTTGTGAATCTTTGGGAATCGACGCGGCACGACCTTCCCTATCCCGTGGATGGCATGGTGTTTAAGGTGAACGAACGAAATCTCTATGACGAACTGGGCGCCACCGCTAAGTCTCCGCGCTGGGTGATCGCCTACAAATACGAACCGGAACAGGCGATCACGGAGGTTCTGGCTGTGGATATTCAGGTGGGACGAACCGGAGCGATCACACCGGTGGCACGACTCAAGCCGGTGGAACTTGCGGGAACAACGGTTTCAAACTCCACACTTCACAACTACGATGAAATCGCTCGACTCGGCGTGGCTGTGGGCGATCTGGTCAAAATTGAAAAGTCCGGTGAAATTATCCCCAAGGTTCTTGAAGTTGTTGAGAAGCGTGGAGGGGAGTTGGTCGTGGCTCCGTCCACCTGTCCGATCTGCAATTCTTTCTTGGAGAAACCGGTGGATCAGGTGGTGATTCGCTGTGTCAATCCGTTCTGTGGCGGTCGTGTGGCTGGGACTCTTCGCCATTTTGTTTCCCGTGGTGCCATGGATATCTCAGGATTTGGCCCGGCAGTGATTGATCAATTGTTGGATGAAAATCTCATTGCGGGAATTGCGGATCTGTACGAACTCTCGGCGGCGCATCTCACGGGACTCGATCGTATGGGGGATAAAACGGTGAACAATCTGATTGCGGCGATTGCCGAAAGCAAGGATCGGGGACTGTCGCGATTGCTCACGGGAATCGGGATTCCTCTCGTGGGAGCTCAGACCGCCAAGCTAATCGCCAAGCGGTTCCCGGTGTTGGATCAGATCTACGAGGTAAACAAAGAACAGTTTATGACCATTGATTCTGTGGGTGAAGAGATCGCTGATTCGCTGGTAAAATTCTTTGCTGCTGATGAGACTCGGAATCTGTTTGGCCGGTTGGCTCTTGCTGGAGTAAAGCTCACGGAAGATGTGGAACCGGTAGGTGAACAGAAACTTCTCGGCCAGACGATTGTACTCACGGGGACGCTGACGAAATTCTCCCGTGCCGAGGCACAGGCTCTTTTGGAGAAACAGGGCGCAAAGGTAAGTGGTTCCGTGAGTAAGAAAACTTCAGCGGTGGTTGCCGGTGCTGAGGCAGGATCGAAACTAACCAAGGCGCAGGAACTGGGAGTCACGGTGTATGGCGAAGAATTTTTAGCGACGTTGTAGGATTTGAAGCATTGGCTTGAACATAAAACGGGAACCCCAGATCGAGGTTCCCGTTTTATGTTTCGGCTATCACGTACGATGAGTTCTTAGTGGTGGAACAGTCGCACACCGGTGAACGCCATGGTCATGCCGTACTCATTTGCCGCTTCGATAACCAGATCGTCGCGAAGAGATCCGCCGGGCTGAGCGAGATACTTTACTCCCGAACGACTCGCGCGGTCGATGTTGTCGCGGAACGGGAAGAACGCGTCAGAACCGATGGACACGCCGGTCTGCTGATCGAGCCATGCCCGTTTTTCTTCTTTGGTCATGCGAGCCGGAACCACGTCAAAGTTCGCTTCCCACGCCGCGAGTTCTGCCGGAGAGAGATCTTCTTCGAGGAAACTGTCGATGGCGTTGTTCATGTC
>DYSA01000256.1:2982-4224 GCA_020726425.1 Fibrobacter succinogenes
TGGTCAACCACGATGCTTCAGGAGTTGCGTTGTTGCGTCCCTGCTGAAGAGTAATGCCGAAGATATCCCGCGTTTCCTGTTCAGCCGGAACATAGTTCGGATCGATTTCGATGATGTTGTATTTTCCACCACGTTTTTCCTGAAGAATTTTCAGTGCTTCTGGAGTGTAGCCCGGAGCGATCACGCCATCGGACACTTCGCGTTTGATAATCAGCGCAGTTGCTTCGTCACAGATATCCGACAACGCCGCCCAGTCACCGAAACTTGACATACGGTCAGCACCACGAGCACGAGCGTACGCTGTTGCAATGGGAGAGAGTGCAATGTCTTCCACGAATGATGCTTTTTTGAGGTCGTCGCTCATTTCAACAGCCACCGCCGCTCCCGCAGGAGAAACGTGTTTGAATGAAGCCGCCGCGGGAAGTCCCGTCGAAGCTTTCAACTCTTTCACCAGCTGCCACGAATTGAGCGCGTCGCAGAAGTTGATATATCCCGGCGAACCGCCAAGAATCTTGAACGGCAGTTCCGCTCCGTCTTTCATGTAGATTGATGCTGGTTTCTGATGAGGATTACATCCGTAGCGAAGTTCCATGGGTTTCTCCATTTTATTGTTTAGTAATTATTTCTATTCATAATGAGTCCACATACGTTGAATTCGAATCGTACGTGAAGCTTCGTTAACGATATACAATAAGCGATGCTGAATGTTTATTCGTCGTGAACAATAGCCAGAGAGATTTCCGGTTAATTTTTCGTATGGTGGTGGTGTTTGCCAAGGGTTTTGTTGGATTACAGCAAGTAATGTTTGTGCTTTTGATACGAGCCCGCAGGATGACAGCTTTTTAGCGTCTTTCAATGCATCCTTGGAGTAAATTATTTCCCAGTTCATTACCACTCAATCGTGTTCGAGTATTCGGATTCAGGATCTGAAAAACCTTTGAGAAGAGACTCTGTCATACCGGGCACTGATTGAATATACAGCGTCTCTTCAATGGCTCGCCAGTCCTCCTCGGAAAGAAATACGCCGGTTCGATCTTTACCGACAACATACACTGGTTCATGCGAGAGCGTCACTTCATCAAGGAGTTCTGCTAAATGTCCTTCAGCTCGTTCTAATGAAATTGTTGTCATTTTTCCCCCATTATTTATTGAGAAGAGACGAACTTTCGCCCGTCTCTCCGTAAAAACTTATTCAAACTCTTTCAACGCATCAAAATCTAGGGTCGCGAAAATATCTTTCAG
>DYSA01000257.1 GCA_020726425.1 Fibrobacter succinogenes
GGGTAAAACTCAAGAGACTTTACCCATCAATTGAATCTTGAAGGAGCACTAGTATACGTATTGTTTTTCTTAACACTTTCTTATGGAGCACAAATAAATCAATTTTATCATCGAACCTTATTACTACCCAATGCAATATTCACAGATTTTTCAAATAGTATCTGGTTTACAACAACAACCCATAAAATTGTTAATTTTAAGAATATTGATAATTATAGTGTTATTGATTCCAATGAAGCACCCGTATTGAAAAAAAAATTGAATAAAGTAGGTTTGGTTAATAATGATGAATGGCTGTTTCAAAGAGAATTTGGATACCCTCCAATAATTGTATTTCCAAATGACATGTGGAATTATAAAGAAGTTACTTGGGATGAAATGAATAGTAATTCATCCCTCTTAAAAGATTCAATCATTTCTATTAATGGAAATTCGAAAGGAGAGGTCTGGGTATCGACAATACATCATGGATTGTTTCGATATAAAGATGACGTATGGACGAATTTTGATACATCCAACACCATTATGGATGCTCAATTTTACCAAAATCCAACTTTCCGTAATAATGAAGTTTGGTTTAATGGTAGGCACGATAAATATGGTGGTGTACTCCGCTTTGATGGCGTCTCACGTTGGAATAAATGGGACAGCTCAAATTCGATTCTGCCTTGCAATGTTATTAACCAAATGGTTGTAGGCAAGGGAACAATTTGCTACTTTATCGGTAATAATGGAACACTTACATCTTTTGATGGCGTGTCGAATTGGCATGTATTTGATACTTCTACATCGGGTGATTCCCTTTATTTCCGTGGCATAAATCTAGACAATGACTCTACTGTTTGGTTTTATTCCAAAAAAGGTATTGGGAAAATTATTGATAATGATGCTATTTGGGTTGATACAAGTGCATTAGTCTTCAATTCAAGGGGCATCGTATTTGATCATAATAATATTGGGTGGATAACTTTTGACAGTAACATTGTAGTAAAATATGCGAATGGTTTATTGAAAAAATATGATCTCAGTGAGAATGACTCGAAAATTAAAAAGCTCTCTCATATGTTTATATCTTCCAATAATGATGTATGGGCAACTCTACACTATGGATATGAAATTGTTGGTAGCACTATAGTCAATAATGAAGATCAAATTCTCCACATTCATAACGATACGGTGGATATCATCACTCCCTATAACACATCTCTCGCCAACGACACAACCACCGCTCTCACCACAACCCGTTCAAACACTCTCTATATCGCCACGAACTACGGCATTTCCCAATTTCGCGACAAGAAGTGGAATGCCTGGCCGGATTCAGTTGTTGGAATTGATCACGTGACTTCACTGCTGTCCGATCACAATGGAACAGTTTGGGGCGGCAGTTCAAATTGGCAGAGTGATGGTGGCTTGGTACAGTTTGACGGGGTACGCTGGACGAAGTTCACGATGGATAATTCAGAACTTCCTTCTCCGGAAATATTCGATCTTGCAGAAGATTCCGCGGGAGTGCTCTGGATCAGCCATAAAGAAGGGATCAGTTCCTTTGATGGTTCGAATTGGAAACATTTCAAAAGTGGTGATCTCTTTCCCTCGATTATTGCCATGGGCGGCATTGCGTTTGATCGATCAGGTGATCTTTGGGTCGCCACGAGCAAAGGTGCGTACAAGTACGATGGTTCGAGTTGGACGGTATACGACTCTACCAGTGGAGCAATTCCACGGAACTATCTCAATGATGTTACCGTTGACACGGCAGGAGATGTCTGGTTTGGATCGCTCAATGGTGGCATTTTTCAGTATAATGGATCATCATGGGTTGTTCATGAATCCGCTCTTCCAACCAATGATATTCGCATTGTGCAAGCCGACTCATTCGGGAATATCTGGGCAGGATCGAACAAGGGCATTTCCAAGTGGAACGGTACAACATGGTCGGTAATCGATTCGACAAACTCAGAACTTCAGAGCAACCAGATTAGTTCTATCGCTATCGGCGCCGATGGGAGTAAGTGGTTTGGTACCGCACACAACGGGATCGCTCAATTGGTGGATGATGATTCACTCACCGTAGGAATCAAACCATCGTCTCTCGCGAAAGCAAGTTCGCCGATGCAGGTTCGTATGAACAACGGATCAATCGTTCTTTCCGGCGTTAGTGGTTCGGTTAATCTCAACCTCTACGATCTTCGCGGTCGAATCGTGTTCCGTCAGAACTGGGAGAATCTCACCGGTTCCGCCAGTGCAGTTCCGGCGATCGGGCGGGGAGTCTATGTGGCGAGAGTTCAGGCGGCGGATCGGGTGATCAGTTCGAGGGTGTTCTGGTAGAGGATTTAGGAAGCAATGATAGCACAATGAACGGTGCAGTGTAAAACAAAACAGGCGAATCCCAACAAAAGGATTCGCCTGTTTTCATTCTGTATGATTCTCTTAGATTTTCATATTCACACTTAATCCACCGCGCATTTCACCGATTTCGCGGAACGTGTATATTCCCGCATTTAATAAGAAATGTTCGTTTAATGCCTTTTTAAGATCGAGTCCGAGCATGATAGGACTCTCCTTTTTCATATCTCCTTCGGTTCCGACCATCTTTCGATCATCTTCGTTGAGATACTCCATTTCAAAGGTCACCGCATCAAGTGCTTTTCCGGCGGGGAAAGAGACACCGGCGAGAACGGGAACCATGGCATCTACGTCTTCCGACATCCCCGTAACACCAACTTCGGCATAGAGATTCACCGTTCCGTTAATTGCGTAGTTCACCATGGCCGTTGCATTTCCGTACACTGCCGAATCCGGTGCGTGTACCTTGTTGAGCACATCACTCTGCAAACCCAGTCCGATATTCCCATTTTCGGTGATTGGGAAATTCTGGAACAGACGAACGTATCCGGTGTTTAGCTTAGAGTCGTTACTTCCAATAACAAAGCTGGTTGAACCGATGTCGTAGTCAAAATCAAATGAGACAAAATTCCCATACACCCCTTTACCGGTGAAATATCCTCCGGGGCCTTCATCGATATAGTTCCCAAAAAATGCACCATTCGAGTTAAACAAAATGTTCCGCCCGATTCCGAGGATAAATTTTTCGGTGCTGTGTTTTATAAATGCAGAGTGAACATCGAACCGAGCTACTTTTTCTGTGCCTTCGATGATCGCTTCGGCATCAGCTTCAGTTTGAATCCCTCGCATGAGTTGATACCCAAATCCTGCGGGATAGGCAAGAATCACTACTTCACCGCTGAAATTCCCCAGTCGTGCCGAAGTTCCAAAGGCTGCACGGCCCCAGAAATCATCCACGTTGTTGCTTTCCCCATTGTCGTACACATCTTTTTCCACCTTGGTAGTGACCGCAAAGATTGGGTCAATAATTGGTTTTGCCGAAGGGAGATCTTCCGCATAAACCGTCATTGCGATAAGAGAAAGTGGAAGAATACATTTTTTCATAGGGTCCCCTTTAATGATATTATTGATCCGAAATGTGTCTGTACTATACCATGATCAGTTGCCATTTCGCAACATTTTTGAAAGGCGTTCTATGATTTTTGCCCTGAAATCATTTCCAGAAACAGATCAATACACTATTTCCTATGAGATTGAAAAGGGCGACACAGGCTCGGTGATACGGGTGACTATTCGCGGTGATTACTCCTCAATAGATTTTTCCGGCGCTGTTTCTGATGAACTGTGGCGAGGAACCTGTGTGGAACTGTTCATCAGAAATCCCGAGGAAGAGGCATACACAGAGATAAACTGTGCTCCCGATGGACGGTGTCAAACCATGGCATTTTCAGAATATCGCGCATCTGTTTCACGAGAAATTATCACATCCCAAATGGCTCTTTCACTAGAGAAATCAGATCAGTCAGCGCAAGTACTGATACAACTTTCCGGTGTCGAGATCGAAGGAAAAGAGATTGGCGTGGCGGTAATCACCGCCGATAATCAGGGAAATCGCCTGTTTTGGGGAATAGACCACTGGGGTGGCTCACCGGATTTTCATCGATGGGAGAACTTTGTGGTCTGGGATCATTAATCAACCCGATTACCCAGATAGAGCTGTTCATTATTTCAAGGCAGATCCGAACCAAATGTATCTACAACAGAATACACAGAATACGCGGAATACACAGAAAAAGGGGGTAGGAATGAATACATTTTCTGTTACTACTCAGGTACCACGAAAAAACCTTTGTTTTGTAAGTGATTGATATCCC
>DYSA01000258.1 GCA_020726425.1 Fibrobacter succinogenes
CAAGACCATTCGTAACAACAGCTTCCGTATTGTGGGCAGAACTACTATCGGACGGGCTGTTCGTTACGATAAGGATTTGATTCTTTATACCTTAAGACAGGGTAAAGAAATTTTCAAAAATGGAGGCCGGAAATGAGAGTATATTCCGGTAGTTCTGTCGGTTCGGGTAGTAAGGAGACCAAAATGAAAGGTCTGAATTATACTATCGAACTGATTTCTGATGATATGTACCGCATCGATGCTCGCATCACCCGTAAGGGTAAACAGTATCGTAAACGGGAATCGGTGCAGGGAAAGCGAAATGCTGAACGTCGAGCAGCTCAGGTTGTCTGGGAGCTCGAGGATGTCGCAGATGCGGAAAGTGTGCCAGTGGTCTTTGAAACCTTCGGAGAATGCGTAGATTACTACAAGAAGAACTATGATCGTTGGGAGAGTAATGGTACTCACCTTGATGCTGTTCAAAATGATTTGTGCAACATTCCAGTGCTGGATATTCAGGGAGGGTATGATCGTATGATTACCAAGCTGAAGCGTAATGCATCTGTGCGGAAGCGCGGTTTTTCTAATGCTACGATCAATCGGCGTTCAGATAGAGTACGAGCAGTGCTCAACTTCTGTCGTGAACATGAAGTTATTGGCGAGCTTAAACTGAAACTGAAAAAGTTCGAGGAAACTCCAAGAGATATCCCTATCTCAGACGATGATGTAGAGATGCTCTTGGCTTCTATTCAGAAGAATCGTCCATATCTCTATCCGATCGTAGCCTTCTCTTTGCAAGTTCCTTCTCGTCTGGGCGAACTTCTGAACCTGAAGCGTTCTGACGTGGATGTTGTGAATCGCGTTGTAAGAATGAGAAGCGGTACTACAAAGAACGGGCGTGGTGTGAGCAAACCGATACCACCCAATCTTGCAGAGTATTTCGACAGCATTCCTCAAGATTGTGAATGGGCTTTCTATCGCGAAGAAAAGGGTAAGAATATCCAACTTGGCAGATTTACCAAAGCATGGTACACCTGCCTTGCGGATACTAAGATCAAAGAAAGCATTCGCTTTCACGATCTTCGACACTACTCCGCTACAAAGCTTCTTCACGACGGACTTCCGGAGCGTGTAATTATGCAGATTGCAGGTTGGCGTACAAATATGCTTTCGACGTACTACCACAAAGATTCTGTTGAAGCTGCGAAATCAGCTCTGGCACTCTTTGAAAATAGAATGAAGTCAGCGTAGAAGTGTACAAGGGAGTGTACAAGTCTCTCGGGATAACACGGGATATTGGGGGTAAAAGTCTCGATTTCCCTCTTTCCGAGAATGATCGAGTACAAAAAGAAAAAGCTCGTAAGTCATTGAAAACTTACGAGCTTATCTTAGGTAACTTGGAGGCGGCATCCAGATTCGAACTGGAGATACACGGTTTTGCAGACCGTATATATCTGAGTACTGGAGCGGGTTTGCGGGTAAAAGTGTCCCCCGAGTGTCCCCCTTTATGTTTTTCAGTGTAAAAAATAAGAAAGAGCGTCAAAATTGATTGACCAACAGAACATCTTTTGTAATTACGTAAACACTGAAAACCTACATGACTAGTTCTTACACCATACTCTTCATCAGCATATCAAAGATGTAATCCTGATACCGAGCTTTGAACGATGGGTCATCATTCAGTTTCTTGAAAATCTCGGTATGGGTGAACATCAGATTATTGGTCAGGTTTGCAAGGTTCTTATCTACTGCTAACTTCGCATTCTGTCGATCTGAATTCTTCATCGCATTGATTGTGTCAGCCTGCTTCTTCATCGCATTAGGAATCTCTTTAGAGAGTACTTCCTTCGCCTTCTCTGGATCGCTTGCCCACTCACCAATATCACCGAAGCGTGCATTGAAATCATTCAGAATCTGTTCAAGGGTGTCATAATGTTTTTCTGCGACACCACCAGCCTGACTCACTGGTATGGGGTAGATTTCATTTCCTTCACCTGTGAGTTTAATATGCGTCTTATCAACCTCTTTGTTTGACATATAGCGGTCGATATCGACATACTCACGAATATCGGCTTCTGAGTCATCGTCTGAGTCGATCTGAAGTTTCGTTGCAAGCGGTTTCAAGTAGATGAATAGTTTTTCCCAATCGGTCGAAGTGAAATCGAGAATGCGAACCAGATATGAATAAGTTCGAAGGAATGTTTTTGCATTACCTTTGAACTCTATCTGCTCTGGTTTATTCAATTGATCAAAGCAATCAACAGCTCTATCAAGGATAGGTTCCCATTTCGATTTTGATGCATTCGTCAGTGATAATTCAACAAATGAGTTCACATCATATTCTGAATACACCTGAGCACAATTCAATGCTGATTCTAAATCATTCAACTTGTTTACATCGGTCTCTTCACTAAGAATAGTTGTAGTATAATACGGCTTAAATGCGTCTTTAACTTCTTCGGTGGTATTGAAGAAGTCGATAACGAAGGTATCTTTCTTATGCGGTTTCTTACACCGATTGAGCCGTGATAGTGTCTGAACAGCTTGAACATCATCCAGTTTCTTATCCACATACATGGTGTGTAGAAGCGGTTCATCAAATCCGGTTTGATACTTGTTAGCTACTATCAAAAACCGATAGCTACTTTTTTTGAACTGCTTCGGAATATCGTTGATGTTATCGGGGAAATTGTTCATCGACTCTTCTGTAACATCAAGCCCCGTTTTGTAGTGTTTTTTCTTTCCTGAGAATGCCACAATAGCGTTAAAAGGTGAATTAATCTCTTTCAGATACTTATCGAATGCATCTTTGTATTTGATCGCAGATTCAATCGATTTAGTCACCACCATTGCCTTTGCTTCACCCTGAATCAGATGCTTTACTTCTGAGTGAAAATGGTCGATCATGATCTTGGATTTATCTTCAATCGCCATATCAAGACCTTCGACATAGGCACGAAGTTTTTTATTCGCTTCCTTTGTATCAAACATCGGATTGTCTTCACTACTTTTAGCTAATTTGTAGTATGATTTATAGGTGGTATAGTTCTTTAGAACATCAAGAATGAACTCTTCCTCAATCGCCTGTTTCATCGAATATGTGTGGAACGCATAGAACTTTCCATCTTCATACCGATTACCGAATGTTTCCAGTGTCTTGTTCTTTGGTGTTGCGGTAAATGCGAAGTACGATGCATTCTTGAGCATCCGTTTACTTTCAACGATATGGTTGAGAAGATCTTCGGTTGAGATATTACCATCTTCATCTTTAGGAAGTTCGAGAGCTTCCTTATCCATGAACAATGCATTCATACTCGCAGATGCTTCACCTGATTGACTGCTGTGAGCCTCATCGATGATAATAGCTACATTCTTCGTTTGCATACCTTCCATAGCCTTCAGAACAAACGGAAAGGTTTGTACCGTACAAATGAGTATCTTTTTGTTATTCTGTAACGCATAGGTCATGTGAACGGTTTTACTGAACTGAGTTTCTGAAGGATTAAACTTCTTGATAGCTTTTGCATCACCTGTGATTGCTTCCACCACCTGATCTACCTGAGCAAACGCTTTGATATTATCTCGGATCTGTTCATCGAGATTCTTACGGTCTGTCACAACAATAATACTGTCAAATACGGGATTATCATTGCCACTCTGATGCAGTCCCACCAGCTGATGTGCAAGCCATGTTATTGAATTTGATTTTCCCGAACCTGCAGAATGCTGTATCAGATACTTGCTTCCAACACCTTTCGCTTTCACATCTGCAAGGACTTTACGCACAACGGTGAGCTGATGATACCGAGGGAATACCAGCACCTTTTTCGTTGAACCATCCTCTTTAGTCTCCACCAGAACCTGAGCGAACTTTTCAATGATATTTGCAAGGCTCTCTTTGGTGAATACCATTTTCCACAAGTAGTCAGTTTTGATTCCCGCAGGATTTGAAGGGTTTCCCTTTCCGAATGGTTCAAAGGGTAATCCATCATTCAAACCTTTGTTGAACGGCATAAAAACTGTTTTAGAACTGTTTAGAGCAGTCGTAAACCATGACTCATCGCTATCCACTGCAAGGTGAACCATACAGCGAGCGAAATTGAACATGGTGTCTTTATTGGAACGGGTATCTTTATACTGACGAATAGCGTTCTGATAGTTCTGATGGGTGTATGCATTCTTTAGTTCCATCGTCACCAGCGGGAACCCATTGATAGACAAAACAAGGTCGATTCTGT
>DYSA01000259.1 GCA_020726425.1 Fibrobacter succinogenes
CAACGGAGCATACTGTGATGGTGTGCTCCGTTGCTATTTGAACCTGTTTCAAACTATATTTCAGTGAAATAGTCAACAATCTGTCTGCAAGGAGTCCCACGTGCAGTACGAAGTCGTAATCGGTCTTGAAATTCATGCTCAGCTCAAAACTGAAACAAAGATATTCTGTGGATGTAAAACATCTTTTGGTGATACGGCGAACAGTCACGGCTGTCCAGTCTGCCTTGGTCTTCCGGGAGCACTTCCGGTTATGAACCGCCAAGCGGTAGAGATGGCAGTTCTTGCTGGACTCGCAACGGATTGTGAAATTCGAGATAAATCGATTTTTGCTCGCAAGAACTATTTCTATCCCGATCTTCCCAAAGGGTACCAGATCTCCCAGTACGATCAGCCGATTTGCGAAGGTGGCCATCTCGATATCGAAGTTGATGGGCAAACCAAGCGTCTTGGCGTTACTCGTATTCACCTCGAAGAGGATGCCGGCAAACTAGTCCACGATCAGGATATCGATTCTCTTTTCGATGTAAACCGCTGTGGAACGCCGCTTATCGAAATCGTTAGTGAACCGGACATGCGTTCTCCTCAAGAGGCATACGCGTATCTCACCAAAATGAAAAAGATTCTTCAGTATATCGACGTGAGTGACTGTAACATGGAAGAGGGTTCGCTTCGTTGTGATGCAAATATTTCTCTTCGTCCGTTTGGTCAGGTCAAACTTGGAACCAAGCGCGAACTGAAAAACATGAACTCTTTCAGCAATGTGGTGAAAGCCCTTGAGTATGAAATTGAAGTTCAGCGTGAAATTCTCGATTCCGGTGGCAAGATCATTCAGGAAACACTTTTGTGGGATGCGAACAAAAACTGCACTAGCAGCATGAGAACCAAAGAAGATGCTCATGACTATCGCTATTTCCCGGATCCCGATCTCGTGCCACTGATGGTTCCTGATTCTAAGATCGAAGAAGTTCGCGCTTCAATGCCGGAACTTCCCGTTGCAAAGGAGATTCGCTTTGCAAAAGAGTACAATCTCGACAACGAAGCGGTTATGATTCTCACCGATTCGATCGCTCTTGCTGATTATTTTGAAGCGGTTGCCAAAGGGTGCGGCGATGTAAAGATGGCTTCAAATTGGGTTATGAGCGATGTGCTTCGCATTCTCAAAGAGAAACAGTGCAAGATTACGGATCTGAAAATTACAGCAAAACGTCTTTCTGATCTTCTGGCACTTATCAAATCTGATAAAATTTCTGCCTCGGCGGGGAAAAAGGTGTTCAACGCGATCGAAGAACAGGACAAAGAGCCTTCAGTTCTTGTTGATGAACTTGGACTTGCGCAGGTTTCAGACACGGGCGCTCTCGAAGCGGTTATGGTGAAAATTTTCGCCGACAATCCTTCTGAAGTCGAACGGTTCAAGGGCGGAGACAAAAAACTGACCGCATTCTTTGTTGGCCAGGCAATGAAAGCAACTCAGGGAAAAGCGAATCCTAAAGAGATCAATGTGATCATTGGAAAATTGCTCGGATGAAACTTTTTATCCTTTTAATTTCCTGTGTGGCCATACTTTCTGCAGAACCGGAAAAGATTGATTTGACCGTTGCGCCGACCAGTTCAACGGTCGATTCTGTGGTAATTGAAAAGCCAAAGCCGAAAAAAGTTCACGATTATCGCTACCAGATCGTTGGTGGCGTAACTATGATGCTATTCTTCGGCCTTGCGCTTGGTACAACGCAGAGCATGAATCCTCAGTAAGATCTTTACATTCAGAGGATTCTGTCGATAAAAAAAGTGATAAAAAATGTTTGACAATGAACCATTGTTATTACTATATTATCACCGTTCTTTTGAAGCGAGAGTAGCTCAGTTGGTAGAGCACCACCTTGCCAAGGTGGCTGTCGCCGGTTCGAATCCGGTCTCTCGCTCCAGTCTTTTTTTACCGAAATATCGCGGGGTGGAGCAGTCGGTAGCTCGTCGGGCTCATAACCCGAAGGTCATAGGTTCGAGTCCTGTCCCCGCTACCATATATGAAGCGAGAGTAGCTCAGTTGGTAGAGCACCACCTTGCCAAGGTGGCTGTCGCCGGTTCGAATCCGGTCTCTCGCTCCATTTTTCCTTTTAGGCGGTATGGCCAAGTGGTAAGGCATCGGTCTGCAAAACCGTGTATCTCCAGTTCGAATCTGGATGCCGCCTCCAAGTTACCTAAGATAAGCTCGTAAGTTTTCAATGACTTACGAGCTTTTTCTTTTTGCATTCACCTTGGTATCAATGCCCCTTTTTGGCACTGATTTAGCCCAAATTACTGCATATTACCGGTAAAAGGGGACACTTCGGGGGACTCCTTACGACCCAGCTGATCTAGTACATGGAACGCAGACTTACTCGCTTCATCACTATCTTTATGATAGTATGTCGATAGCATATTTGTTTTCCAGCCTGCAACTTGCATAATTTCTCTCTCAGTCAGTCCCCCGTGTAGAAGCCTCGTAGCAGAAATATGACGAAGATCATGAAACCGCAAGTTATCAATACAAGCTTTTGTAGCTACAAAATCAAAAGCATTCCGCATTGAACGCAAAGGCGAATATTTGTACGTCACATCCTCTGGCTTCATCTTCTTTCGCACTCTATATGGCTCTACTGGAACTTTCCGATAGAATGCAAAATCGCATTCCTTAGGAATAGAAGAGAAATATTCAAGCATGTTCGGAGGAATAGGTTTTGTTACTCCCTTACCATTTTTTGTTTTACCAATAGATATCCTCACGGATTTGTTCACAACATCAATATCGGAATGTTTTAATTGTAACAATTCACTTTTCCGTGAAGGGACTTGAATCGCAAAGCGTACGAGAGGCATCAAATAGGGTCGATACATCATAATTGCTTCAACAAGGGCAATTTCCTCATCTGTGGTTAAACACCTATCTCTCGCGGTTTCACTCAGCTTTATCGCTTTAAACTTAATACTCTCTGGAATAACCTCTTGGTTTTTGCAAAGATTTAATACTGCAGAAACTCTTTGAGAGGCACGATTGATCGTTGCATTTGTAAATAATCGACCGTCACCCTTCACTGTAAATGTCTTTTGGAGCTTTTGGACCATCTTGTTATATGCAACTTGCATATCTGACAAGAGAACATCTCCCAACTCTTCATTAACCCTTTTCAAATGAGATGCATTGCTTTCCCAATTCTCCGCGTTCTCTTTATAATATTCAACGCATTGCCCAAAAGTAGTAAATGAAGATGTTGTAGTAGCCCCAGCTTTAGCCTCTAGCACTGAAACAAGGTTCCGAGCCTTTGCTACTGCATTTCGCTGTCCAGTTACCGTCACCCTCTTTCGATAATCCTTTCCGTTTCGCTTGATCCTCACACTCACATAATATTGGTTATTACCTTTAGATTCAATCGAATAGTTTTGATCTTTGGTTTTCATACCAATTTCCTTTTCCGTTGCGATTGAACCAACAGAACGCTTTAAAGATACATTTGATGAAATAACCTCGTCATTCATTTTCGACCCGCTTTCACAAATATGTTTTTACCCGTCTGTATCGAATACATGATTTTAGACCAATCATATCGAACTATACGTCCTATTTTCACTCGTCCAATGATGCGTGGTGAATTATTAAAAATGGTCTGCTTTGCAATATCTAGTCGCTTTGCAAGCTCTTCTCCGCTAATTAAGTGGAAATCAGTTTCAGTATTCATCGTTACTCCTTGCTGTATCGTTTAAATTCGTCGTTTATCATATCCAGTTCCCAACGCTCATTTTCCGCTTGAAGAGAGAATGGGAATGAAGTCTCAGCACGGGTCATATTGGTGCTGGTATGCACTTCTATCAGCGGGGTGTTATCCGCTCTAATGGAGATAAAAATCTTTGTAATCATATATGGAAATCCTTAAATTTTGAGACAGCAATGGCTATACAGTGAATGCATCACTGTCTCGTAGTTAATCGTTATTGTTTGTTTAGGAGATAGTTATGAAACTAACTTAGCTATAATTTCTTTGACCACTAATGCTGTCTCTGATGGCTCAAGCTGTCGTGAAGTATCTCTAATAAGCTTCAGCATATTATTACCGTTGCCCTTTTGGAATAACTTCTGTTCACGTAATTCCTCTATGGAATTCAATATTTGATACATCAGATAGGTATTGGATATACAATATGCAAGACATGCATTTTTTAGATCTGTCGGTTTGAAAATATTAT
>DYSA01000260.1 GCA_020726425.1 Fibrobacter succinogenes
CGTTGCTTCGTTGCTTCGTTGCTTCGTTGCTTCGTTGCTTCGTTGCTTCGTTGCGTCGTTGCGTCGTTGCGGTTAATTCTGAAGAGAGAAATCGATCACGATACTCTTGCGACTGTTCACTGGAACTCCTTGATTCGTTGCGGGATTGAATTTCCACTCTGCAAAGGTTTTCCGAATTGACCGATCGAAACTGGCGTGAGGAGCTTCGACCTTTTCGATGGACACAACTTTCCCGTTGGTTCCCACCGTAAAGAACACTGCCACTTCGCCACCGAGACCAAGCTTTTTTGCTTCGTCCGGGAACGCCGGTTGAGGGAAATAGACCGGAACAGCTTGCTGATCCACATCGCCCTCTTCGAACACCTGAGCACTCATCTCTCCCGAAGCAATCTCCGCTCCGCCTTCGCCCGCACCGGCAACACCGAGATCTGGTGACAGGTTGAACTTTGACGTGGAACTCTGCATCGATTTCCCCGACGAAGAGGAAACCTGACGAACCTTGCTTGCTTCAGCTTTCTTTGGCGGTTCCTTTTTCGGTTTCACCATTTCGGCAAGAAGTTTTGGTTCAGATTTTGCCTTTTGTTCTTTCGTGGTAAAGTTCGCAAAGATCTCTGCACTGAGCGGAACGATCACAAAGAGTGAAAAGTTGATTCCCACCACAATGATTATTCGCGACAGAACCGTCAGAAAGGGCATTAAACCACCCATTTACGCCTCCTGATCCGCCGCGATTGAAACTTTCGTCGCTCCCGCCAGTGAACAGATATCCATCACTTGAACCGCTTTCCCAATCGATGCGCCCTGATCGGCGATAATCACGATTGAGGTTTCCGGGCTTTTTGCCACTTCCTGAGCGATCAGTGATTCGAGACGTTCGATTGTCACTTGACGACCGTAAACGTGAAGTGTTCCCTCTTGGGTGATTCCCACAAGAATCGTTTTCGCACCCTGAGAAATGGCACTCTGCGCTTTCGGTTTTGTCACATCCACACCGGTTTGCCGGTTGAAATTGGTGGTAACAATAAAGAAAATCAAGAGGATGAACACCATGTCAATGAGCGGACCCATATCGATAGCGGTTTCATCGCTGCCATTGTTACCTAATATTGAAAGATCATCAAACATACGCGTTTCCTTTTATTGATTTTGTGCGATTGAAGGTTTCCACTCGCTCATCCGATTCACCAAATCTTCACCGTCGAGCATAAGCTGGCTGATCAGATGTTTAGATCGGTTCGCCAGATAGTTATGAAGCATTACCATTGGAAATGCCACGGTCAATCCGGCCTGAGTTGTCAAGAGCGCGATCGAAATCCCCTGCGCCATGAGATTGGGATTTCCCAACCCAAAGTCAGTGATAATCTGAAACGTCGCCACCATTCCCATCACGGTTCCCAAGAGCCCGAGAAGCGGAGCCACCGAAGCCCAACAGGAGATTGTCGAAAGTCGCCATTTAAGCGATGGAATCGCTGCGATCAGAAATTCACTGAACAGCACTTCACCACAACCGGCCGTTCCTCGAAACCGAACATCCTGAACCGATTCAATCAGAAGGTCGTAGTTGGCATCACCGGTTTTCGCCGGCGATTCAACTCCGCTGTGAAGCGTTTCGATCTGAGCCAAATACTTTTTCCGTGCCGCCGTAAATCGTCGGGTCATTCCCCACCGTTCAAAGCTCATATACCACGCCCCCAGCGACACTCCGAAGATCGGAACCATTAATATTCCGCCGTCAATAAAGTACTGGACAAATATGCGGAACACATCCATACATTACCCCTCAACCGGCCACAGGCGGTTCAAAATTCTAAACGAATGCTTCTGCATTTCCGCCATCATGTGATTCGAACGATTGCGCAAGTAGTTGTGTAAGAGTACACAGGGAATCGCAATAGAGAGTCCCGCTTGCGTCGTAATCAGAGCGATCGAAATACCACCAGCGAGCATTTTGGGATCCCCGGTTCCGTAGTGAGTAATCGTTGCAAAGAGCGAAATCATCCCGGAAACGGTTCCCAGCAGACCCAGAAGTGGTGCCGCCGCGCCGATTACCGACATGGTCGGAAGTGAACGGTTCAGTTTCGGAACCTCTTCAAGCAGACGCTCTTTTACCGCTTTTTCGGCAGAAGAACGATTCCACTGCGAATGTTCGAGACAGTCGATCACCACTTTGGCAACCACGCCTTTCTGTTTTTTCGCAAATTCAAGAGCTTCGTCGCGTTTGTTCTCTTTGAGAAGATCCACAACCTTGCGGCCGATGCGGTTGTACCCTTTGTCTTTGTGGGTAAACTGAATAAATTTCATGATGAACAGAATCAATGCCCAGATCGAAAGTCCCGCAAGAGGAATCATTACGGGACCACCGTCGATAAAGAATTGACGAAGTTCCGCCATCTTGTCAACTTTTTTCCCCGCCAGAAGCAGGTCTGAGTTCTGGTTCTGAAGAACATCGAACGTTACGCCGTCAAACTGTTTTCCTTCAAACCACTGAGGAAAAACGGTGGTAATGTTCGTTGCAAGATCAACACTTCCGATTGGTTCGATCGTATAACGCCCCATTCCCATTTTACCGGTCTGGCGAATGGCAAACGGTTTTCCGCCGTTGTCAACCGCATAAGCAAAGAGATCGCCGAATCGAACCACGTTCATACTCGTTGGATCACCATCGTCGGGCATAACCAGATCTTTGCCGATCGTGATTTTTCCTGCACGGTCGATTTTGTTGTTATAGTACGCCATCGCCGCATCGATTGCAGCTGCAGGCTGTTTTGTTGACTGATACTCACGGCGAAGTCCATCGAGTGCAACACGGTTTTTTTCCATGTCAAAAGGAATCTGATCTTCGATGAGTTTCGACTCTTTTTCGTAGATATCATCGATCGATGAGGTAAAGAAATCCCACTCATCTTTTTTCTTCTGAACGGCTTTTTTCTCTTCGTCGATACGACCTTCAGCAGTGAAACACTCCTCTTTGAGAGCCGCAAGCGTATTGGTTACCTGTTCTTGGCGAGTGCGAAGTTCTGCCATCTCCTCTTTGTCAGCCTCTTTTTGATTGATATAGCGCTGTTTTTTCGTCCAGCGACTGTTTACATCAGACTGAAGAGAGTCGCGAGCAGATTCGAGATACCCTTTCAACAGTTCCAACTCTTTTGTCAGAGTGGGAATATCGCGACGAACCTGTTTTGTTCCCTGAGCGGAAACAAGAACGGCACACAGCAGTAGTAGAACGAACGATTTCACTGAATACTCCCTTCTTTATACACAACGGCATTGGCGAACGGAAGTTTTACCATTCGTGGAATTGCTTTTCCTTCGCGGATTGTTACGGCGGTGAGAATCTCCTGAGCAACCGCAGGATCGGAAATCACTTTCCACTGATCCACGCCCGCTTCGTTGACACCGGTCCAGATTGCCGCCTTGTCACCCTTTTGGCTGACGACTACCTCCGCGAGAGTTCCCAGGCGAAGACGGAACGCGGTTCCGCGAATATCCGCTACCGGCGAAGTTCCCTGAACAATCTGAATCGTCGATCCTGCGCCGTCCATATCGCGAGCGATTTGGAACAAACGAGCAACCGCTTCGACATTGTCAACGCTCTTCGAAGAGAGTTCGCTTCTCAGAAGTGAAGCCGCTGCCATCGGTTTTTCTTTTGCCGTTGGCGTGAGTCGTTTTGCGCGCATCTCTACAGAACTGGTTGCCAAGAGAAGTTTTTCGCGGAACTGTTCCTGAAGAAGATCATACTGTCTCTGCTGGCTTCTGTACCCGAGAACCGCTCCTTCGAGAGATGCTTTTTTCTGCTTGAACGATCCTTGAAGCGAAGAGATCGAGTCCGTTTCTGCGCGAAGAGTTCTCATTTTTGTGAGAACTGACTGGCGATACGTGTCGAACTCTTCCCGGTCAGTTTTCATCTGATCTTTTGTGGTGGATCGTTCATTTTGAACCTGAACCAACTCTTTGCGAATCCGGCTAATCTCTTTTTCCAGCTCATCCACGGTCTGCTGACCGAAAGCCGGAAGCGTTGTCATGAGTGTTGCCGCAATAACCGCAGCGCTCATTCTATTCATACAACCTCACTTGTTAGTTTCTTGGTGCAAAAATAGTCCGCTGATGTAAGCCTTCTGTTGTAGCTCTGTGAGTTGTTTGTGAGTGAAAGGTTTCGGAAGGATTATTGTTATAAGGAGATACAC
>DYSA01000261.1 GCA_020726425.1 Fibrobacter succinogenes
CGAACTGAGTACCACCATAAAGACCGACCATCCCATGAGACACGGTGCCAGTCCCGTGACAAATCCCAGTGCGATCTGTTCTTTGAACGACTTATGCGGAGCTAATCCGTGAGCTTCGGCGTGAGCTCGTTCCGCATCGGTGAGTTCTCCAAAGTTGTGAATATGATGATCATGCGAATGGCCGTGGTGAGGATGCGCGTGTCCATGTTCGTGATCGTGTCCATGTTCGTGATCGTGTCCATGTTCGTGTTCGTGTTCGTGTCCTTTTTTGCCGTTCACAAGTTCACTGATATTTCTGAACAGCATAACTACGGCAATCGCAATCAGCGCATAGAGTGAAAAACTCTGAAGCATGTTCATTTTGGAATAGATATCTACAAAGGAGTCCACAACCAGAAGAATAATTCCCATGATAATGATATCCGCGATATGGGTCAGCGTGAACACTGTCGCGTAGGCAATGCCGTTTTTGATTGTGACCCGACTGTTCAGCATAAACGAAGAGATAATCAGTTTACTATGTCCCGCTTCGAGCGTGTGAAGCATGCCGAACAGGAACATAAGTCCCATCACGGCAAAGATCGAAAGGTTAGAAAGATCCGCCAGTTTATGGGTGATCCGCTCAAGAATCGTCTTTTTCACCGGTTCTGTGGAAACAACTGAGGAAGAATCTACGGTTTCCACAGAATTGGTCGGAGTAATGGTGAATGAAAACTGTTCTGAAGCTTTTTTAATACTTTTGTCTGCCACGGGATAGTTATCAGATCCCATGACCACCACATGATTCTGAAAATGAGCATCTTTTCCCAGAACTGAACAGGTATAACTCACGGAATCAAAGGGCATTTTTGATTCATAACGAATCCGGTAGAACAATCCCTTTCCAAAAAGAAGGTCATCTTTTGCAACCGTTGGGAACGCCAGTTTGGATGCTTTTGCCGTGTCGGTTCCGTTGATCAAAACAGTCTGTTCTGAAATCGTCTTGAACAAAATTGAATCGTACAGAGCAATTGAATCAGTCTCCTTGAGCGTCGTGCCGGAAACTTCTTCGATAAGCGCGAGGAGTTGCTGCCAGTTGAACTGCATCTCCACTTCGGCCTGATTTGCCAGAAGCGGTTCGCCAAGAGAATTTTTCTGGAATGAGATGGTCGTGTTCAGCGTGTGAACCGCGTGAGCAAAGATTGATGAAATGAACAGGAGCGTCAGTAAAACAGTTTTCCGCACGATTGTACCTCTTCGGTTGATTGTTACAACCGTAAGATACACAAGAACATAGTTTCAGAATTGGGGAGGGGACTTTGTGTTTTTTGTAAATTGTTGATATTTAGTGTTTTGTGGTGTATTGATGCATTTTCAGAAATGAATGACCATTCTATAGGATACCCTTAAGAAATTGTTCATTGCCGGTTTTTGCAAAGGATTATTGCAATACTTTTTAGGAACTGTGGTCATATTCACCAGTACTTCGGAGTTTATGCGGTGAGTACACACAGGTAGAATCTGCCGGATGGCTAAATTGAATCATCCAATTGTGTGGCATAACCACAATCTGATTTTTGAGACCAACCTTTCAAAATCGAGTAACCTATACTTGGAACTTCTCAACGATATCTTCGAGATGGCGATATTCCTCTTTGAATGATTCAATTTGATCAACAAGAACATCCGAATCAGCGTTGCACTGAACCATATTTGAATTAACCTCTGTCATCAAATCTGAAGCGACTGAAATTTCACTTGATATTTCGCCAATAATCCCGGTAAGTTTTACGACAAATCCGCTTGCTGTTTCTGTTGCAGAAGCCACTTCGTGCAAACCGACATTCTGTTCGTCAACGGCGGTATGAATATCTGAAGAAATGTCTTTAATTTGTTGAAGGATTTTTGTTAGTACCGCAACGTCCGCTACCGTATTTTTTGATTGTCCTTGAATTTCATGCACTTGATTTGTTATTGATTCGGATACTTTGGTTGTCTCTGCGGCCATCTTTTTTACTTCGTTTGCAACAACGGCAAATCCTTTGCCCGCTTCACCGGCCCGCGAAGCTTCGACCGACGCATTTATAGAAAGAAGTGTCGTCTTTTTTGCGATCATAGCAATGGTATTTGTTGCTGTAGAAATTGCCGTCAGCTTATTATCTAAATGCATTACCATCTCGTGGATATCGGTAACCTTTATCGATGCTTCATTTGCAATTTCGGCCTCTGATCGACAATTGTCCGCAACCGAATTCACCGAACTGCTGAGTTCATTGACAACTGAAGCAATAGTTGCGATTCCATCGGCGTTATGTTGCGATTCAATCGTAACTTCCTGAAGCTCTTTTGTTATACTAGAAGCAGAATTGGCAACTCGACCAGTATGTTCAGAAACGTGTTTATTTTGATTGTTGAGATGTGATGCAAATCCGACAATTTTTTCCAATAACACGCCTATTTCCTGTGATGAAACAGATAGTTTTGAAATAATTACCGCAAGTGTATCTAAAAAGCGATTAAATGTAACCGTCAATGTCCCGATTTCATCATGCGATCGTTGAACTGCACGTTTTTTAAGATTACCCGTTGTTTGAATTTCTAAAATCAGTGAAGTTATATAGCGAAGTGGTGCGAGTTGAATATTGATAATTCCAATTATAAGAGCAATCACGATGATAATCGTCACCAATGAAGCATACATTTGAGTTTTGTGAATCCGCGTGTTTTCTTGTATTTCTTTCGTTGCATCGGTAAATAAGCAGAGTGTTCCAATTTCCATTTCTTTATCAAGTGGAAGGGAAAATACTCGGTACGAAATAGTGTCAATATGAGCAATTGATCCATTGGAAAGGTTTCGTTTGGAAGTAGTTATATACTCATTAATCGATGAATCGGTGCAATCGAGCAACTGCTTTTCTTGATTTCGAATTGCCGCTTTACTTTGAAGTGTATGAGCGAATGTATTCGTGATTTCATCGAGCTTGATCGTGACGGCAACATACCCTTTTATATTATCATTGATATCGGCAATAGGAGTTACCACAAAATATTTAGGCGTCGCTCCTACAGTGATAAACGAACCTTCATATCCAAACGTTTCCGCAGATTTTTTGCAGAGCTTTTCCAGTGACTGAGATTTTTCGATAGTAAATTTGTTTGTGCCGGTTTCTTGAAAAAGCGGACTACACAGTGTATCAAGAATGAAAAAACCTTCCGAGTGTACCGCACCTGAGAATGTTAGGTAAAAGCCTGAAAGGACCATCATCGTTTCAGGTGATGTATCTCCAGCGATAAATGACGTAACTTCTGGTGAGTAGATAATCGAAGAGAGTGCGCTTTCAACGGCTTTATTTTTTTCTGATAAAACAGAATTCAGAATATGCTGATAATTCATTACAACGGTGGAATTCCAATTCTCTTTTTGCTTACTTTGGCTCCAGTTGTCAATATTCCAATACACAACCGAAAACAGCGTTAGCATAGCAAGAACAAGAACGACGAGCTTAAACCCTAAACCAATTTGAAATCGTTTCATAGAATGTATCCGATGTTAAAATGTTGTCAACCCAAAAGAGTGTGCAGTGAGGTTGAGAAGATTATTGCGCTTTTGTAATATCACCTTTAAATACCAGAGGGATTTTGCGCTTGAGTTTAGGATCATTTTGGTAGTGGGAAAGCAGATCCGGGTATCCCGCTCTAAACCAAATCACATTTTTTGTCGAAAGACCGTATTCTGAAATCGCCCGTAAAGCTGCATTGTAGCTTCTATGGCATTCGGGCCCTTGACAGAAAAAGGCTACTTTAACTTTGGAAATATCGGGATTTACTTTTCTGATAGCTGTCATCAGACTTATTTCAGTGAGTGCTACGCTTGCATCTCCTGCAGCAACGGCCTTTTCATTCTGATCATACACTAAATGGATACTGTTTTTTAACGTTCCCACTTTATAAAAACTAGTTGGACGGGTATCAATCCACAAAATCGAGGGATTTTCTAAGTTCGCCATCGCTTCGGGAACATCGTAAATGGCAATTCCCGAAGGTAAGGTTTTTGTGGTTGAACTTAAATATTTGGCGGGAATACCACCTTTTGCAACTTCGACACATTCTGCACAATTTCCGGCATACAACGTTACCGCACAGGCCATGGATAGTAGTAATGCTGTTGTTTTAAACATGGGAGCCTCCTCATAAATAGTATT
>DYSA01000262.1:0-1998 GCA_020726425.1 Fibrobacter succinogenes
GTTTGCCGAATCGAAACTCCTGCCTCAACTGGGCAATCGGGAAATAGATTGAGCAGATTCGTTTATGAATAGATTGTACTGCTTGGAGAAGGGAGAACATATCAAAACAACTATCGCTGAAGCAACGGTTTCATTTTTCGAACAGCAGGGAATTACTCACTGTTTTGGAATTTCCGGCGCCAATATTGAACGATTCTACGACGCCCTCAGTCGTTCTTCAATTATTCCGATCTTGGCGGGTCACGAATCCATGGCCGGAACCATGGCGATTGGCGCAGTAAAAGCCGGCGAACCGTGTGGAGTCGTGGCGGTTACTTCCGGCGGTGGTTCGTTCAATCTCATTCCATCTCTGGCCGAAGCGTACAGCGCACAAATTCCTCTGTTTGTCATAGCGGGATCGCCTCATCAATCCGAAGGTAACGATGGGCCATTTCAGCGATCCGATGGATTGTTCAATACGCCAAATCTTCCGGCTGCGTTCTCTTCGGTGAGTCGCTGGTGTCGCACTTTAAACTCTCCCGAAGAGCTGAACGATCTTCTCGCCGAAGGGTTTCGCGAGATTATGTCCGGCGAAAAACTTCAGGGGCCGGCGGTGCTTATTATTCCCCAAAATCTTTTTCTCCAGAAAGTTAGTTCGATTTCCGTTGTACCGATTTCGCCTCACTTTCTGCCGATTTCCGTGGAACCATTTGCCATTGTTCCGCCCATTACCCTGATCATAGGCGCTCACGCTCAGAGATTCGCCGATCCGGAAGATCTCGTTTCATTGGCGAATCACCTAAAAGCGGCGGTGGTGGTGACGGCCGATGCAAAGGGTTCATTTCCCAATGATTCGGTTCTGTATACCGGTGTGGTTGGCACTATGGGGCACCGCTCCGCCGGAAATTCTATCGATCGCGCTTCCACGGTGATTGCGATTGGCACATCGCTTCCCCAGATGGATCGTTTCGGCCACGATTCGCTCGCCGAAAAAACGATCTTCACCATTGGCGAACCGCATCTCTGCGGATCTTTGGTTGGAACGTATCTGGGGAACAACTATGCTGAAGCGTTCAAGATTCTGGTGCGATCCACGCCGCCGTTAGCCAACACTTTTTTGCCGATTCCGGGGATTGAAGAGGTTCAGTTCGATACAAAAAATTGGTATCGAGACTACGCCAAAGTGATTCAAGCTGCTCTTGCACCGAGCGATTCCGTGTTTATCGATGCGGGGAGTTGTGGCGCTTCGATGGTGCACTATCTTCATGTTCCCGCCGTGACGATTTGCGATATTGCACTGGGAATGGGGGGCATTGGCTACAGTTTCGGAGCTTCGATCGGCGCGACGCTCGTGACCAATCGCCGCAGTTGGGTTTTGGCAGGAGATGGCGCTTTTTTCATGCACGGACTTGAAATTCACACGGCGATTGAATTGAATCTTCCCATTACCTACATCATTTTTGACAATCGCTCCCACGGCATGTGCGACCTTCGCGAACAGAAACTTCTTGGCGGAAGTACCGCATTCAATCAGTACCAAACACACTTTAATGGAGATTCGATCCAGATGCTTTTTTCTGGAGTAACATCGTTTCAGGCTGATTCGCCAACAGATCTTGAAAAAATATTACAGCAGACACAAACAATGGATGGCGTGGTTTTTGTTTCAGTTTCAATTCCTGTAGATGCTCCGGTGCCGTTTCATCCGTTGCTAAACATCTCAAAATGAGTGTTCTCTGGGTCGATTGTGTTCACTCGTTCCCCTAGAGAATGGATTCATGAGGTTTTGCTTTAGCGAATCGGGATGGAGTTTCGGAGGATACCATTGGAGGGCGAATTAACGCTCTTTTGTGGAAGAGTGCCACCCGTTTTCGGAAGAGTACCACCCATTTTTTGAGAAAACAGGCCTTTATAGCAGTACGACACCGGTTTACTCCTTGACTCCTTTACTCCTTTACTCCTTGACTCCTTGACTCCTTGACTCCTTGACTCCTTGACTCCTTGACTCCTTGACTCCTT
>DYSA01000262.1:2216-4170 GCA_020726425.1 Fibrobacter succinogenes
TCCTTGAATCCTTGAATCCTTGAATCCTTGAATCCTTGAATCCTTGAATCCTTGAATCCTTGAATCCTTGAATCCTTGAATCCTTGAATCCTTGAATCCTTGAATCCTTGAATCCTTGAATCCTTGAATCCTTGAATCCTTGAATCCTTGAATCCTTGAATCCTTGAATCCTTGACTCCTTGACTCCTTGACTCCTTGACTCCTTGAATCCTTGAATCCTTGAATCCTTGAATCCTTGAATCCTTGAATCCTTGAATCCCTTCAGTTTGAAGTCATGAACCGAACTCACACCGTGTACGTTCACGATGAAATTTATGGACAGTTCTGTCCAATTCAGATCTACATAGATTGCCCGCCCGAACTGGCATTTGAGTACATGGTGGATGTGAAAAATCTCGCTGAGTGGACCTACAGCACTCGCGACTATCAGCCCGTGGATGATTCGGGACTGTTCTGTGGATACGATGCGGTGGGGGGCGAATCGACCAAGATTTATGCAAAGTCAATCGTCAATCGCGAAGCACTTACTGTTGATTATCACTGCGCGTGGGATCAAGGTGATGAGTTGTGGATGGTCTATCTCAACCGAATCGTTCCGGCTCAACAGGTTTTAGGGAAATTGGGCTGCGTGATTTTCTGGCAGAACTGCAAACACCCATACTACGACAAAAATCCATTCCCCGAACTGGCCCCAAAAGGTCGGCCGTGGGTAGGGGAGATGTGGGACTTTTTCTATGCTGGACACACGATTGAATTTGAAAATCTCAAAAAGATTCTTGAGTTTCGTGCAAAATCGATAGGAGGCAAAGAGTGAATATCGCAATTTCTCGAGCTGTGGCGGCACTTCCGCCAAAGGTGATCACGAATGAATTTTTCCCTCAGGTTCAGGAAGAGAATCTCATGTTCGCTGGAACAAAGGAACGTCGTCACTGTGAACGCAACGATCTCGCTTCGGATTTTCTGGTGCAAGCCACGAAAGAACTTCTCGCAAAGGAAGGGCTTGAATCTTCGCAGATCGGGCTTTTTATTTCCAATGCAACGATGCTTGACATTCCATTCACCGGCGTGGGAGCGGCGTGGACGCATGGATTGAACGCTTCGCCAAAGTACATTTATGATATGCACAACACCGGATGCACCTCCTTTGTATACATGACCGAACTGGCTCAAAATCTCATGACTGGTCTCGATATCGATTACGCAATTGTGGGGAATGTCCAGATGGCAGCGGGGAAAATTTTCGCGGAGCCGCAGAATCGATCGAAACCTCAGTCCGTAGTTCCCGGTGATGGCGCCGGCGTGGTTTTGATTCGCAATACCGCTCGCGCTGGTGATGGTTTGGTTATCGGGATTGCCACGGCGGTTCACGGTGAATTTGCCAATGATATGCACATCGAACGGGAAGATGGTTCGCACTGGTGGGAACCGAGTCCGGTCATGGGGATTATCGAGTTTCCCAAGTCCCGAGCCATGAGAATTCTCAGTCGAGGCAATCGGTCCGTGCCGGAACGAATCCGCGAAGTGTGCGAACAGGCAGGAAAGAAAATCACTGATATCTCGTGTCTCATTACGAATCAGCCAAACATGACATTTCTTCGCAACTGGCGCGAATTTGTCCAGATTCCCGAAGAGAGCCATTTCCAGAGTTACGGCAGTTACGGAAATCTGTTCGGTGCCGCCATGCCGATCAATCTTGCCGAAGCCCAAGCGGCGGGGAAAATCAAATCTGGCGATCTGGTGTGCGTGGCAGGATTTTCTCACGCCGGTGATTACTCATCCGCCATGCTTGTTCAATACTGATTTGGGGGAGACGTCCATGGTCAAAATCATTTTTCTCTTGAGTGCAATCTTCTCGCTTCTGTTTTCGCAGGAGATAGACCATAATGCGCGGGGCTTTTCTTTACCCGATTGCCCAGTTAAGGCAGTTAGTGGTGAATTTACGTTGACTACTCCC
>DYSA01000263.1 GCA_020726425.1 Fibrobacter succinogenes
CTGTTACGACTGTTTATGCCAAGTTTATTGATTGTAAAGTACCTGAGTAGTTACAAAAGGATTACCTATGAAAAAAATTATGCTGACAATGCTATTTTTATTTACTACAACATTTAGCCAGCAGATTATTAATTCTGGTGTGGTACTTACACCAGGTGGTTACCGTACATTTTCGGAATTCCTAAACAACGCACCTTCAATAACTGACAATTCATTCAAATTAGAAACAGATAGCAAACTCAGCCTCTACAACGATTCAACCTATGAACTCACGGCTAACAAACGAGGAAGATTTCGCCCTTATTCTGAAAATCTTTGGGGCTACTGCGATGGTCAAAAGGTGTATATGGCAGTGGGCAGAAGTGCAGTAGTTGCACAAAAATTCAGACCAATCACCCTGCTCCCTTTTTACAGTTATTATTCCGAACCATATACCGTTCCTTCCATGGTTACCGGTGGAAGAATGGGTGATCCCGATATCGTAAAAATGAGCACATATCTTCTTATATCAAAAACAGGGCAAAAAACAGAACTGACCAAACCGGCGCTTCGAGAAATCTTGCGCAAAGAAGACACCGCACTGTATCAGGAATTCCTAGCGGACACTCACTCGGCAGAACACATTATTGACTATCTCACCCTGTTAAATAAACGACTTTCTGAAAAACAATGATACATTCTCGCCAATATAGGAAAACCGAATAGAGCCGCAAATCTCTCCTCGGTTTCAGAAAATGATTTCCCTATTGATTTCACATATATACTGGCCTGTATTGCATGGCATAACAAATTAAGTGTGCCACTGTAGTAACCGATTTAGCATTCTTCTCCGCGGGCATATACGATTGTTCTTTTTTTATTGCAATACATTTTTTCACTTTGCCCTTGACTGAAACTATATTGCGATCGAAATGTTCCAAAAAGTATAGAGGTTTAATGGAAAAGTTTAGAGCTCTCGGATTATCTGAGAGAACGATTACAGCACTTCAGAAAAAAGGCTTTGAAGAGCCAAGTGAAGTACAGGCGCTTACGATCCCCCATCTTCTCACCGGTACCCGCGACGTTATCGCACAAGCACAAACCGGAACCGGTAAAACAGCCGCTTTCTCACTTCCGATCATCGAGCGCATTGATCCAACTCAGCCAAAAGTGCAGGCTATCATTCTTGCTCCTACCCGCGAACTTGTCGTTCAGGTTATGGAAGAGATCAACTCACTGAAAGGTGACCACGATCTTCGCGTTGCTGCAATTTATGGCGGACAGTCATATGAACGTCAGTTCAGCCAACTTGAACGCGGTGTATCGATTGTTGTCGGTACTCCAGGTCGTGTTATGGATCACCTGAAACGTGGTTCACTGAAACTCGACGATCTCAAGTTCTTCATCCTCGATGAAGCTGACGAAATGCTCAACATGGGATTCGTTGACGACATCGAAGAGATTCTCGAAAAAACTCCGGAAACAAAACAGATGCTTTTGTTCTCTGCAACCATGCCACAGAGAATCAAATACCTCGCAGAAAAATACTGCAACGAGCCAATGTATCTAAAAACAAAACAAGAGCTTACTACAAATCTCACCGATCAGATTTACTACGAAGTACATCAGAGAGATAAGTTTGAAGCACTGTGTCGCATTATCGACATTGAAAAAGATTTCTATTCAATCATTTTCTGTCGTACCAAAAATGAAGTTGATGAAATTACTCATCACCTCAATGACCGTGGATTCCCTTGTGATGCCCTTCACGGTGACATTACTCAGATGATGCGTGAACGTATCCTCTTGAAATTCCGCAAAAAACAACTTACGATCCTCGTTGCAACTGACGTTGCGGCTCGCGGTATCGACGTGACCGATCTTACTCACGTAATCAACTACTCTCTTCCTCAGAATGCGGAAGCGTATACGCACCGTATTGGTCGTACTGGCCGTGCAGGAAAACAGGGAACCGCGATTACATTCATCACTCCTTCTGAATTCCGTAAACTTGGGTTTATCAAAAAAATCACTAAGGCTGATATCCGCAAGGAAAAAGTGCCTCATGTGAAAGATATTATCAAAGAACAGCAGAAACAGATCACCGAAACCCTTCGCGCCCTTACCGACGAAACCGATATCGAACGGTTCCGCGAGTGGGCAAATTTCCTTTTGGAACATGAAGAGCCTTCAGATCTCGTGGCTGCGCTTCTTACCCACTCATTTGGCAAAAAACTGAATGAAAAAAATTATCGCGAAATCAGCCCGGTAACATTCGGTGGCGATCGCGGTGGATTTGACCGTGGAAATGATCGCGGTGGATTTGACCGTGGCAATGATCGTGGTGGTGACCGTCGTTACGATCGCAAACCTTCGGGATCGTACAGCAGTGACCGTGGCGATCGTGGAAATGATCGTGGACAGTGGAATGATCGCAAGCCAGCTGGTGAATTCCGTGGCAACGATCGTTTCGAACGCAAAGATCGTCCAGCAGATGACCGTTTCCCGCGCAAAGAAGGTAGCGACCGTCCTCGCTTTGATCGCGACAGCCGTCCAAGTGGCGACCGTCCAAGTGGTGGAGATCGTTTCCCACGCAGAGAAGGTGGAGACCGCCCGAGCGGAGATCGTCCTCGTTTTGACCGCGATAGCCGTCCGAGTGGCGACCGTCCAAGTGGTGGAGATCGTTTCCCACGCAAAGAAGGTGGCGAACGTCCAGCTCGCGTAGATCGCCCCAGTGGTGATCGTTTCGAACGGAAAGATCGCGATTCAAAATTCGAAAAAAAAGACCTCGGTGATCGTCCTACCCGTGTAGATCGCCCTGCTCGTGTTGACCGTAAATTAGAAGACACCTTCAGTGGTGGATTTGGTGGGGATCGCACGCCTGTTGACGAAAGCGGACGGACACGTCTCTTTGTTGCTCAGGGAAAAGACAACGGGTACAACAGCAAGAAACTCACTAAAATGGTGGCGTTGAAAGCTGGAGTTGAGTTTGATTCAATCCAATCAGTGAATGTTCGTGAAAACTACTCGTTTATCACGGTTCCATTTGCTGATGCGGAAAAAATCCTGAACAGTTTCCGCTCCGTGAAACTCGATGGGAAAAAACCATTGATTGAAAAAGCAGATCCTTCACAACAGTGATTGATCAGTTTTTGATACATAAGGGGAAGCTAATCAGCTTCCCCTTTTTTGTTTAGACACCGAATCTAAATATTTCACCGCAGATTGAGCACCTTCGGAAGCTTTTTCAACATTCCAACGACACTGCTACGAGAATACCGTGGAGTCACAGCACTGTTTACCCATTTGTTTAAAGGGATATCGCCATCGTAAGGTGCATACATACCATAACTTTCACTGGTACTTATCGTTAAAACTGATCCAGAGACAGAAATGCTATACCCTATCTCAAAAGTCTCATCTAGATCACTAAAGTAAATCGAATCGGCTTTACTACTAAATCGAGTGACGTAGTATGTGGTATCTACTGTTTGCAAAATTGGATCATATACGTATGCAATCGTTCCTTCCCCGCTAATTTGCATTACTTCCGAAGAATCACTAGTAAAAAGCCACGTTCCATAGTAATCACTCACATGAAATTCTTTTTCTTTCCATCCCGAATAGGGGATCAAACCACTGTACGGAACATACCGACTCTCCCCATCCGAATCTGAAATCACCAGTACTTCTCCATCGATTCGGAATCCCACTTTCATAACCTCATCTGGAAATATAAACGAAAGTGAATCTGGTTTTGTCTCCACGAGATAGGCAACAGTACCTGTTGTTATCACAGAATCGGTATAATCATAACTCCACATTTTCATCGAGTCATTTTCAAAAACCATAATTCTTTCTGGATTACTTCCTTCGGAAATCCACGTCGTTTCTTTCAACGGATTTTTCACCAGCGTTTTCAATATCCACTCAGGATGAGGAATCCCACCATCGTATTTGTCGAATATACCAGTAGTTTCATCGGACTTATGAACTGTTAACAGTGTGCCACCAACCGAAATTGTCCAATTACCAATGTTTATGAAATCTGAAAAAATATGCATAGAATCATTGTTCATCGTATACGTGTAGGTCATAGTATCTTTTCTAAAAGTCGAATCGTGCGGATTGTAACTAGCAGAGATCAGAGTATCATTGCGGAACAGCATAATTTCCCGCTTTGAACCA
>DYSA01000264.1 GCA_020726425.1 Fibrobacter succinogenes
AATATCAAACGGTTACAACTTCGCAGTTTTATCAATAGCACCTGAGCAGTTACCAAAAACTTAAAATTGGTGATGGGCAGTGGGCCATGGAGAACATTCGCTTCGGAGGAGTGGAGAGTTGTTTGATGCGAACAGACGTTCGCTACGGCGGAGTTTGTTGAATGAGGAGCTATTAAATCGCGTGTCAAATATGAGGCTGGACGAAACGATTAACCGACCAAATGACTAAACGTAATGCATTAACGTTTCATCATTTAATCTTTTTGTCGATTTATCTTCAGAGTATCATATTTGCCCCGCGAAGTAATATTTGTATCAAAAGAGGTTCTTCGGCGGTGCGGTGAAAAGTGTGAGGTCGTTCAAAACATATATTAGAAGCACAAAAATCACTGATAGAGGAGTTCTGTATGGATCGATCGAACGCCCTTTTGCAACAAAGTATCGAAACAATTCGCTCAACACTGCGCCCCTTTGATCCGGCGAATACCGATGAATCACCGGAGTATCTTCAGTGGTTTGCATATTTCGGCATCTACCGCCGACCAGTGGCGTTGGGAACCATTCCCGCGGGAGAGTACGAAATTTCGGTCTACTACACGGCACCGGAAAATCCCATAGCCACGGTTCTGTTCATTTCCGGATTTCTGGATCACGGGGCGATTCACGGAAAACTGATCAACGACCTTTTGGATCACCGCTACGCAGTGATCACCGCGGATCTTCCGGGACACGGATTCTCTTCCGGAGATCGCGGAACGATAGCCGATTTCCGAACGTATGGCACCATGGCCAAGGAGTTAGTAGCACTTCACACACGGTTTTCACTTCCCGGAAATCTTCACCTGATCGGCCACAGCACAGGAGGCGCGGCGATTCTCGAACTTCTTCGCACAGAGGGAAAAATCTGGAGTGGATCCACGGTGCTGGTGGCACCACTAATCCGCTCCCCCCTTTGGCGACTCTCCACGGCGGGAACGATTTTGGCGGATCGATCCAATATCAAAATGACCCCGCGCGTGTTTCAGACGACGTCGCACGACACCGATTTCCTTCGGTTCCTTCGCGGCGAACCACACTGTATCGGCACATTCGTCGTTGAGTGGAGTCTTTCGCTGGCGAACTGGGTTCCGCTCATCGAAGTGGCTGATTTTCCGGATATTCCCGTGACAGTTATTCAAGGAACCGACGATTTCACGGTGGGATGGCGCACGAATATGAAAACCATTGGCGCAAAATTTCCTCGCGCAGATATTCTCATGATCTCAGGCGGAAGACACCATCTTCTCAACGAATCAGATCTCTACCGCACACCGGTTTACGAAAAAATCCATGCCACCCTTTCCGGAGAGAACCAATGACTGGCGAACTTTCACTGTACGTTTCCCGCCGACCTTCGGTGATCTGTCTCAAATGTGGGCTCACTATTGTTCAGGGCAAAATGATTCTGGCGGAAGATGAAAAAAAACGGGGCTGGTGCGCCGCCTGCGCCGATGTGAAATCGCTGGAACTTCTGCCTCCGGGCGATGCGGCCATGACTCGCCGATCAAAAAAGTACTCGTCGCGAACTGTGGTGGTTCAGCAGTGGAACAACAAGCGCAAACGATACGAACGGCTGGGGCAGTTCGTGGAACCGGAAGCGATTCTCAAGGCGCGGGCGGAGTGCGAATCCGATTCGGCGGATCGGGAAGCGAAAAATGCCAAGGCTGCGGTAAAACGAACAATCGAAGATCGCGAATATCGCCAACGGTTTGCCGTGGAGATCAGACAGCTGTTTCCTTCCATGCCTGCGGGAAGAGAAACCGCCATCGCCGAACACGCCTGCGAAAAGTACAGTGGGCGCGTGGGAAGAACCGCTTCGGCGAAGGAGTTCGACGAAGATATGATCACCCGTGCCGTGATCGCTCACGTTCGCCACACGGAAACGAACTACGACAACGAGTTCGGCAAAGGTAAACGCAAGCGAGAGATCCGCGAAGAGATTCGCCCGGAGATCAATCTCATGATCCGCCGATGGAAACGGGAGCGGTTGTAAGACGAATCTGATCTCGGAGCTTGTCGAAAAGATGGTGCAATTACCGAAGTACCGACAGTTAAATATTCTATCTTTCAAAATTCTAAATCATCCGTGAGAACTCATATTTTCCCTTCCCGACCAATCTCACCACAGAATCATGTACCCACGCAAAACACCGAATCGCAGATCATCGTCCGGTAACTGTTGTCTCTCGTCACATACTGTTTTCTAATTTCTAAACATTTTTAATCATTTGCGATATTTTAAACGTAAATTGTGGTGTAGAATTTAGAAAAAAGGAACGTAGATGCTAAAAATCAAATCTGCAATCGCGATTATTTCACTTATGATTGTTTCTGTATCGGCGAAGTTTGGAGAAGCACCGGCGGGGTGGGAGGATATGCGTTTTGGCTTGGTGAGTAACGGATCGCCTACGGAACCGGACAGCAAACGACTCAAAACGGCCGTCGAAGAGATGGGTATCAAGATTGAATATCGCTATCGCTATGTAAACGAGGGTGTTGATCCGGCGAAAAACGCCTGTGTCAATCTGTTTCGCTGGGAGTGGGATGCCGATTATTCAAAACACTCAAAACGCGATGCCGGCGTTGAAGCTTCCTATGTGATCTACGTTCTTCAGGAAGAGGGCGGACGAATAAAGCTCCTTCAAAACATGGCAGATCCGGACAAAATGCAGAAGTTTTTCCATACTCTTCAAACCGTAGCGGAACACGCAAACAGCTTCGGTGCGACGATTATTGTCGAACCGGACACGTGGGGATATCTTCTTCAGGATCGATTCGGTACCACAGAAAATACCTCAATCGAAGTGGATCCGCTTAAAATCCCCGCAGTTGTAAACAATATCAAAGACACGGTGGTTCAGGATAGTTTCTATGTAATACCCGATCCAACAAAACCATGGGAAAAGGTGAAAGCGTCCAAAGACAAGCCAATCCAATTTGGCTATCTCTCAGATCTTCCCAACAATATGGCAGGATTCGGGCGCGCAATTATTCGCACAATGCACAAGTTTGCCCCTGACTGCTATGTTGGATTTCTCGCTTCTCACTGGTCGGTGAATCTCAACCTCGGCGGCAAGGGTTGGAGCAGCAATGGGATGGTCTGGGCAACCCCGGAACTGATCGACACTTCGGCAAAAATCAACATCGAGTTTTTCAAGAAATTTTACTACGGATCAATCGACGAAGCTCACCCATGGAAACCGGGTGATTCACCTGACTTTATTGGCGTTGAGAAAAATGGATGGTGCGCTGGCACGTGGGAAAAAAGCGATGGCCGCATGTACTGGTACTGGGGCGTTCAAGAGATGAAAAACTATCTCAAGTGGGTGAAACAGATCGCTCACGGCCTTGATCTTCCGGTTGTTGGATGGCAGATCTCCATTGGAAATATGAACAATCCGAACACTGCCGACGGAACGAACATGGCTAATGCGTACAAAGATACCTTCTTCCCTTATTTCTTTACACACGTCAAAGAGTTTACCGATGCCGGATTTATCGGATTCTTGGTAGGAAAAGGACTTCAACAGGCAACTGACTTCACACTTCCCGGGGAAACCGTGGGAGAAAAAGGGTGGTTCTTCAGTCAGTTGAAAGAGTTTGACAAAGGTCGCCCGTGGCTCGACACAACGATAGTTTCAATTGTCGAGAAGACACCGCAATCGTCAAAATCTGGACGGCTCTTTATCTCTCAGACCACTGCGGGACTCAACCTCTCTCTGTCCAACAGCTATGCCGAAGGTGCTGCGACTACAATCAAAATCAGCAATCTTCGCGGACAGATGGTAAGTCGCGTTTCCACAGCATATTCGGAAAATATTTTCACGCCTACATCGATGTTAGCCCGAGGAACCTATCTTCTCGAAGTGAACGTTGGTGAGGATCGATTCGTCCGGAAAATTTCTTTGCAGTAATTTGATCAAAAGATTACAAGATGAGTTGTTCATTGCGGATTGAGGCAGTGAACAACTCATTTTTTTGCGGAGAAATTCTCTCTGAACACAGCATTCCCCATTGATCCTTCGATTCGCCCCGCCGCATGTACCGTCCACCCCCGCTCTTCCTGTCTGATTCACCGCAACTCCGGCCATGCAGTCGTCGACAAATCGATGGGCTAAC
>DYSA01000265.1 GCA_020726425.1 Fibrobacter succinogenes
ACGCAAATGTATTACGTTTTGTCATTTCGTCGCTTAATCGTTTAGGCCGGTCTCACATTTGAACCGCGAAGTTATAATACAAGGAAGGAGATTGAACTGATTCGAATCCTCAAGAAAAGAAGTTATCCTCTCTTTTGTGGACCAATCACCGAAAAAATGGGGAAAGAGATCAGGAATGCAATACTCGCAGCCACTGGTGCAAGAATCAAACTCCCCAGAAGGAAGGCCAAAAATCCAGCTCCGCCTTTTTCAATAAGTGAACCGCTAACTTCAACGCTCTGAATCGAACCGGGAAGAAAGAGATCGCCTATCTTAACTCCCGCAAAAATCAGAAAAGGCAAAAAGGGAGGCGCCGAAACATTCACACCTAAAAATGCAAGCGGGCGATTGAGTTTCATTTTTGTCGCCATGAACATCAGCGTCACCACTTGAAATCCGTGAATAGGAAGAATCCCAAAAAAGACCCCCGATGCGAGTGCCACCGAAGCTTTCAGCGGAGTAGTGTGACTGGTAAGTTCCCGAACGGCGAGATTTTTGATTTTTTCGCCCACAGAATTGCCTTCCACCGCCAATGTGGTAAACGGATTGAGATGGCGAACCATGGCGCGAATATGAACCTTGGCAATGCGCATAAAATCTCTAAATGGACGAAAATGTGAAACTCGTTCTTCCTTGGATTGATAGATCTGTTGGATCGGAAACTCTTTCAGAGTCACTCCCGCCCAAGCCGCTTCGAGCAACACTTCTTGTTCGTAATCATAGCGATTTGTTTTGATTTCCAGCGGAGTAAGATGCGCCAATGGGTAGAGACGATAACCACTCTGCGTATCGTGAAGATCAAACCCCGTAAACAGGCGAATCCAGATATTCCCGAACCATCTCCCGAGACGATTTTTTAGTGGTGCTTTGCCAGAACCAAAAATGGTACGCGCTCCAATCCAGATAGATTCCGGATCTTCGGCACATTTTTCGAGAAAGAGGGGGATTTCATCGGCGTTGTGCTGACAATCCGCATCGATAGAAAGAACGTGAGTCACGCCATGAGCGAAAGCGTATTCGAATCCTGTGCGAAGTGCCGCCCCTTTTCCCCGATTGATTTCGTGGGAGATCAGTTCGATATCCGATCGAAGTGAAAGAATCTCACTGGTGCGGTCGGTAGAACCATCGTTCACCACAATGATCCGATCGATCCGGCCTTTCACCTGATCGATCACCGTGGCAACTGTTTGTTCGTTATTATAGACCGGAATCAGAACCGCACAGAGATTCACGAATTAAATCCCCAGATCGTTCAGGGAGTTAATCACCACGCGAATTTCAGATACAAGTCGCGGATGGCGAACTTCAAACGCTTCCACTGCATCGGTGAGCGATTTCACCAGTGCACGATGGTATTCAAACGAAAGTTCACCGGGATGATCAAGTATCGGGCTGATCGAGTGAAGTAACTCTTCGGCTACGATTTCACCGGTAAATGCTTCGTCGTTAATCTGAGTCCGAATCTCTTCAAGACCTTTTTTCATCTCTTCCATAATAAACCCCTTTAATTATTGAAACGGATGCATGAACTCCAAATATACACGCTACTACGCCATAGATCTCCTGAATCAACGGAATCCGAGGATTCATCCCGTAATCAAACAGGAAAACAAGTGAAGCAATCGTGAGAAATACCGGGATAATTGCTGTTCTAAATGTACTCTTTCTGTTCTGTCGCGTCAACATAACTCCAGCGGCGGCAGAAGATAATCCGACGATCCAGCCACACACCACATCAATGGGCCAATGAACTCCCACAGCGATCCGCGATAATCCAACGAGAATGATCAGAGCGAACATACTCCATCGAACGGTTTTTCCCGAAGCCATAAGAAAGATCACGCCAAAGATCACCGCAGCGGTTGCCGTGTGCCCCGAAGGAAATGACCACGAATTGGGCAGATGACCAATTAGGTTTGTATCGTGCAGATGGAGAAAACCGGGACGAACTACCGTGGTGAGATATTTTCCACCCTGCGCAAAAGGAATGGCAACAATCGTCCCAATCAGAGCGGCGCGAACCATATCGGGACGTTTTTTGGCAACAAACAGAAGTGCCAACACCGCCATAAATCCATCGCCAAGATTAGTTGTGATCGCCCAAAAAAGTGCCGGCATGTTCGAGAAGTGGTGATTTAGTGTAAGAAAGAGTCCACTTCGATCGTGAACAACGACGAAACAGAGTAGTATCACGAACAAAATCATACTCTTTTTCCAAAGAAGATACGCACGTTCATGTATTTCCACTTGTACCTCGCAGTTCCGTATTTTATACTTACTCATCTAAAAATAGATGAATGACCCACACACGGACGGAAAAATCAAACCGCAGTGGAGTCAATAAGCAATTATACAAGGAGAGAATTAATGGAAAGAACCGAAATTCTTGCAAAAGCCGAAGCGTATGTAAAAGCCGAAACAAACACTTTCTTCCGCGGTCAAGTTGAAAAACTGATTGCTGAAGACAATATCGCCGAACTGACCGAACGGTTCTATCAGGATCTCGAATTCGGAACCGGCGGACTTCGCGGTGAAATCGGCGGCGGATATAATCGGATCAATGCGTACACAATCCGCAAAGCAACTCAGGCTCTGGCGAACTATGTTCTTTCATTGGGAATCGCAAATCCATCGGCGGCGATCGCTTGCGACAGTCGAAACTACAGCGACCTTTTCGCCGAAGAAGCGGCAAAAGTTCTCGCAGCAAACGGAATCAAAGCGTATCTGTATGAATCTCTTCGCCCAACACCACAGTTGTCGTTCACCGTTCGTGAACTGGGCTGTACCACAGGAATCGTGGTTACGGCGAGTCACAATCCAAGCAAATACAACGGATACAAAGTGTACTGGAACGATGGTTGTCAGGTAACTCCACCGCATGATATTAAAATCGTAGAACTGGCAAACTCGGTTACGGAAATCAAAGATATTTCCAAAGAAGACGCGATCAAATCGGGCATGATTGAAATCATTGGCGAAGATCTCGACAAAAAATATATCGACATGGTGAAAGATCTTTCAATCCGTCCTGAACTGATCAGATCGAACGGCAAAGATGTAAAAGTTGTGTTCACCCCGCTTCACGGAACCGGAAATGTGCCCGTGGCGCGTGCTCTTTCTGAAATGGGAATCGATGTAATTTTCGTGAAAGAACAGCAGGAACCAAACGGTGATTTCCCCACGATCCCGAAACCAAATCCCGAAGAGCAGTCGGCACTTCAGATGGCGATCGATCTCGCGAAAAAAGAGAATGCAGATCTCGTGCTTGCAACTGACCCCGATGCAGACCGTCTCGGAATCGCAGTTCCCGATGCAAATGGCGAATGGGTTCTGATCACGGGTAACCAGCTCGGCGCACTTCTTTCTGACTATATTTTCTCGGCAAAAAAAGAGTCGAACACCATGCCTGCACGTCCGGCGTTTATCAAAACAATCGTGACCACAAACCTTCAGAAAAAGATCGCTGAATCCTACGGCGCAACATCGTTTGATGTTCTCACCGGTTTCAAATACATCGGCGAAAAGATCCGCGAGTTCGAAGCGGACAAATCGTACGACTACTGTTTTGGTGGCGAAGAGTCCTATGGGTATCTCATCGGAACTGCGGTTCGCGACAAAGATGCGGTTTCGGCTGCCATGATGACTGCGGAACTCTGTTTGTACCAGCGTTCACAGGGAAGATCGCTTCTCACTCAGCTCGAAACAATCTGGGAAAAGTACGGCTACTATCAGGAAGCGTTGATCAACATGGAGTTCGAAGGTCAAGCGGGTCAGCAGAAAATCGGTGAGATCATGAAAGCGCTTCGTGCCGATCTTCCCAAAGAGCTTGCGGGAATCAAAGTGGCATCGGTAACAGATTACGCCGCTCGTGAAACGACTATCATCGCTACCGGTGCTAAAGTGGCAATCGATCTTCCAAAATCGAACGTACTTCAGTTTATTCTCGAAGATGAAACGATCGTAACCGCTCGTCCTTCTGGAACCGAACCGAAGATCAAGTTCTACGTCTCTGCAAGTCAGATGGGCAAATTGGCGGACGCTCGTCCGGCAGTTGCGAAAAAGGTTGAATCAATCGAAGTGGCGCT
>DYSA01000014.1 GCA_020726425.1 Fibrobacter succinogenes
CCTCGGATTTTAATCCGTGGAAACATGGTCGGATCAAATAAGCGCTACAGCATTAGGAACAGGGGTGAGGGTATTCGAGATAGAGATTCATTGAGCAGGCTCCTTAAACGGGTTTCAGCGGGGATAAATTACAACGCGCCTCTCATTTTTGGAGAAAACTCCTTCGTGACCTTCATTTTCACTGCAATTCGCGAAACTCTTCCCACGAAAGAGTTGCAACCGTTCATGCCTATCAGGTTTACTCGATTTTGATCTATTGATTTTCGTTCTGATCGTAAGAATGAGTTCAGTCAGAGAACAAATCAATCTTATCAATGTATAAATCCACAGTAACAATCATAAAATTCATATAAACAAAGAGTGAATCGATATCAACGATTAGTAAATTGATCTTCTCAATGAATGAATCGGTTAGAACATAGAGTAGATTTGTATAAACAAAGTGTAAATCGATCTAAACAATGAGTGCATTCATTTGAATTTAGTGATTGTTTGTATGGAATTTGATGTTGACTATATTAATATGTTCAATGTTCAAATCGAATTTGATATTGAATTTATAAATAGGAATACTGAATCTATAGATAATAGTGTTAGTGTAGAAAATGCAGATCATAGCTAAACGGATGTAATCATTGCTACAAAATTCTTGGACTTTGAAAGGGTTTCTGTGTCTGGTTTGTGCAAACGCGATGAAATTCAGCAGCGATTATTGACGGCGGCCCAGTTATTCCTTTGAGCTTTAGGGTCAATCGATAGAGTTATGCTGTTCCTGTTTGGTTGAGTCCAGTTTCTATGCCAAAAAAAGAGGAAATTGGTCGGGATAAATGCTATTTTACGAATCGGAAAAAAGTAAATATCAAATAAAGGATGCAAAATGGGTAAAAAACCAATGACCTATGCTGATGCCGGCGTAAATCTTGAAGCGTGGGATGTGGCAAAAGGCAAGATCGGTGCTCAGGTAAAAACCACCTATAACGATCGCGTTGTGGGTAAGTTCGGCCAGTTCGGCGGAATGTTCGACGTATCGTTCATGAAAAACATGGAAAAACCGATCATGGTTTCTTCTGTTGACGGCGTAGGTACAAAACTGAAAATCGCCGTTGAAACAGGTGTGCATAATACGGTTGGTAAAGATATCGTGAACCACTGCATCGGCGATATTCTGGTGATGGGTGCGCGTCCGCTCGTGTTCCTCGACTATATCGGAACCGGAATCCTTGAGCCAAACGTGACTGAACAGATCGTCGAAGGTCTCTGCGCAGCATGTCGCGAATCAGGAATCGCGCTGATCGGTGGCGAAACCGCTGAAATGCCGGGGATGTACTCAAAAGGCGACTACGATATCGCCGGTACAATCGTCGGTGTGGTTGATGAATCAAAGGTTATCGACGGATCAAAAATCAAAAAAGGCGACGTGATTGTTGGACTTCGTTCAAGCGGACTTCACACAAACGGCTACTCACTTGCTCGTAAAATCGTCACTGAAGCTGCGGGCAAAACATGGTCTGACATCTTTGAACCCACGGGCAAAACATTCGGCGAAGAACTTCTTGCTCCACACACGGCATATACGCCACTGTTCGGCGCAATCGATGAAGGTTATGTTAAAGGAATCGCTCACCTTACCGGCGGAGGATTCCCCAACAATATTGACCGCGTTCTTCCTGAAACCTGCAACGCATTGATCCATACCAAAAACTGGGAACCTTCCCCGATTTTTAAATTCCTCGTGGAAGAAGGAAACGTTGAATCGTTCGAAGCGTACCGCACATTCAACATGGGTATCGGTATGGTCGTGGTTGTCGCTCCCGAAGATGCAGATCGTCTTCTCAACGACAAATCTCTCGCGATTTTCAGTCCTGTTGTCGTTGGTGAAATCACCGATGGAACCGGCGTTGTCGATATGGATTTCGGAGCGTAATGTTTCTGTGTAAAACTTGCGGAGAGGCAGATCGCTTCTCCGACTTTGTTTTAACTACTAACGATTAGGGCGACTATTGTGGTAAAAAGAGCTGACATTGAATCGTGTGTCGATATAGCCAAACGGTACGGAGCGAACAAGATTGTGTTGTTCGGTTCTGCTCAGTTTACGCCGGAAACAGCTCATGATATTGATCTGATCTGTTCCGGTGTTCCCGATGCGCTCTTTTACCAAATGGCCGCGGACATGGAAGATGTGATTTCTGTTCCGGTTGATGTGTTCAGTGCTCTGCCGGAAACATCGTTTGTACGGTTCAATCTTCCTCGAGGCAAAGTGATTTATGAACGCTGAAGAATTAAATGCTTTTGTTCGAATTGAATTTGAAAGCATGGATTTGATTTTGCAAGAAGTTGAATCAATTCTTGCAGAAACAGAGCAGTCTGAACCGACCATGCGTACAAAAACGGCTGCGGGGGCGTATCTCTATCAGTTTTATAACGGGATTGAAAATCTTTTTAATCGGATAGTCCGGTTTAATGGAATCGCAATTCCTTCCGGTGAAATGTGGCATGTTGAACTTGCCAAAATGTTCTCCTCGGACTCTCAACATGAGAATTTGTTTCATCTTGATCCCGAACTCTATCACCGACTTTCGCTCTACCGTAAAATTCGTCATGTTGTTCGAAACAGCTATGGCTTTGAACTTGAATGGCCGAAACTAAAACCGGCACTTCAGGCATTTCCTGAAACGGTTTGCCAGTTAAGAAATAAAATTTATTCCTATCTTCAATCTCTGAAGTGAGGCTTTTATGAAAGAAGTGTTACTCTATAATACCGCTCTTCGCGATAAGGTTCCGTTCAAACCGGCCAAAACCGAAGTTGGCATGTACTGCTGTGGGCCAACAGTCTATAACTATGCTCATATCGGGAACATGCGAACCTATGTGTTCGAAGACGTGCTCAAGCGGATGCTTCTGCTTGCGGGCTATACAGTTAAGCACGTGGTGAACATTACCGATGTTGGCCACTTGACTTCCGACGGCGACACCGGCGATGACAAGATGGAAAAAGGTGCCGCTCGCGAAGGCAAATCGGTGTGGGATATTGCGAATCACTACACCGAAGCGTTCATGAACAATATCAAAGACCTGAATATTCTCGATGCGGACATCTGGCCGAAAGCGACTGACCATATTCAAGAAATGATTGATATGGTTCAGGATCTGATCGACAAAGGGTTTACCTACACCACAAATGATGGAATCTATTTCGATACGAGTAAGTTTCCTCAGTATGGCGACTTTGCGAGGATCGATCTTGAAAACCTTCAGGGCGGGAACCGTGTCGATATGGGTGAAAAGAAATCAAAAACAGACTTCGCGCTCTGGAAATTCTCACCAAAGAACGAACAGCGCGCCATGGAGTGGGAATCTCCATGGGGGATAGGTTTCCCCGGTTGGCATATCGAATGTTCAGCTATGTCGCTGAAATATCTCGGTCAGCCGCTTGAGATTCACTGCGGAGGAATCGACCATGTGCCGATTCACCATACCAATGAAATCGCTCAGGTTGAAGCAGCTACTGGTCAAAAGTACTGTAATACGTGGATTCACGGCGAGTTTTTGGTGATGGACAGCGGTAAGATGTCGAAATCTTCGGGATCGTTCATAACGGTAGATACTCTCAAGGAACTGAAAATTGATCCTTTGGCGTTCAGACTGTTCTGCTTTAGTTCTCACTACCGCAAACAGCTCACATTCTCGGTGGAAAATGTCGAAGCTTCTGCGGTGAGTCTTTCGAATCTGCGCAAGCTAGTTCAGAAAGAGTGTGCGGATAATGGCTCGACTGACTTTCCGTCTGTGGAAAAAGTACTCGAAGAGTTCTATGCCGCAGTTCTCAATGATATGAACATGCCTCTTGCCATGGGATGGCTCTGGACAATGCTTCGCGATCACTCGATTGCAGCAGATATTAAGCGTGCGGCGGTTGAGAAGGCTGAAACAATTCTTTCGCTTGATCTGTTCCGGGTTGAGACTGAAGAAGAGTTGGTTATTGATGGCGTTAAGTTTCTCAATGCTGATGGAAAGTCGGAGTTGGAACTGAAAGAGATTGCCGGGATTATCAATGATCGTAAATCCGCTCGTGCAGCCAAAGAGTGGGCAAAAGCTGACGAGATGCGCGACAAGATCAATGCCTTGGGAATTTCCGTTGCAGATGGAGTAGATGGCACTTCAGTTTGTACATTCTAGTTAAAAACTGGACAGAATTGACCAATTAGTGTAAAAAGGGTATAGGAAACTGTGCCCTTTTCCTTTTCATGAGTAATTGGGTAAACATATATTTGTAAAGAATATCAAAAAGGAGTAGCTATGTGGCTTAATCGCTGTGAAGATGAAGAAGATGAAAAAGAAGTAGAGCAGAAACCTGCACCGATAGCATCGAAAATTGCAGAAAAGTTTCTTGAAGATCGTGCTATCTTCCTCTGGGAAGATGTAAATGATAAAACTGCTAAAGCGGTTGTTCAGCAGATTCTCTATCTTGATTCGTTGAACGATAATGATATCACATTTTATATTAACTCTCCTGGTGGATCAATTTCCGCAGGGATGGCCATTTATGATGCGATGCAGTTTGCCAAATCAGACATTAGGACGGTTTGTATGGGGCAAGCTGCCTCGATGGGCGCGGTGTTACTATGTGCAGGTGCTGCAGGAAAACGTGAGGTTTGGGAAAATGCACGTGTTATGATACATCAGCCTTTAATAGGCGGTCAGATGTATGGACCGGCATCGGATATTGAAATTCAAGCAGGAGAAATGTTGCGCATTCGCGCCATATTAAACGGGATTCTTGCAAAACATTCCGGTGCAGATGTTTCAAAAATTGAACAAGATACCGATAGGGACAATTTTTTGTCGGCGGAAGACGCTGTGGAGTATGGACTTGCTGATATTGTTGTGAAAAAGAAGTAAAAAAAGTTTGACAAATGTCAGTGAGTGCTTTTATATTATGCCTGTTCTTTGAAACGATGCCTGTTTAGCTCAGCTGCTAGAGCAACTGACTTGTAATCAGTAGGTCGGGGGTTGGACTCCCTCAACAGGCTCCATATATTAATACGGGTAGTTGTCCGAGTGGTTAAAGGAGATGGACTGTAAATCCATTAGCGTAGCTTACGGTGGTTCGAAACCATCACTACCCATATTAATTTATTTCCCTGCGGGTATAACTCAATGGCTAGAGTCCCACCCTTCCAAGGTGGTTGTTGTGAGTTCGAGTCTCACTACCCGCTTTTTGCCCGGATAGCTCAGGGGTAGAGCATTTCATTGGTAATGAAAAGGTCGGCAGTTCAAATCTGCTTCCGGGCTTTCGAATTAAGTAAATAACGTATTTTTAATTATCGATTCTTTTTTCTGGAGTGTTACTCATGGCAAAAGAAAAATTTAACAGAACCAAACCGCACGTAAACGTTGGTACTATTGGTCACGTTGACCATGGTAAAACAACTCTTACGGCTGCAATCTGTCAGACCCAAGCTAACAAGGGTCTCGGTCAGGCTAAGAAGTTTGACGAGATTGACAACGCTCCTGAAGAAAGAGAGCGCGGTATTACCATTAATACAGCTCACGTTGAGTATGAGTCGGAAACCCGTCACTATGCTCACGTTGACTGTCCTGGTCACGCCGACTATATTAAAAACATGATCACTGGTGCAGCGCAGATGGATGGATCCATTCTCGTTGTTTCTGCTTCTGACGGCCCTATGCCGCAGACCCGTGAGCATATTCTTCTTTCTCGCCAGGTTGGTGTGCCTTCTATTGTGGTTTTCCTCAATAAAGTTGACCAGGTTGATGACGAAGAGCTTCTTGAGCTTGTTGAAATGGAAGTTCGTGAACTTCTTTCTGACTACAAATTTGATGGAGACAATTGTCCTGTTATTCGTGGGTCAGCTCTTAAAGCTCTTGAAGGTGAAGATTCTCCTCTTGGTCTTGGTGCGATTGCTCAGCTCATGGAAGCTCTGGATACTTATATTCCACAGCCAGTACGTGAAACTGACAAGCCTTTCCAGATGCCTGTTGAAGACGTGTTCTCGATTCAGGGTCGTGGTACAGTAGCGACTGGTAAGATTGAGCGCGGTACAGTACATCCTGGTGATGCGATTGAAATTGTAGGTATCAAAGATACTCTTAAGACTACTGTAACAGGTGTTGAAATGTTCCGTAAGCTCCTTGATGAAGGTCAGGCTGGTGATAACGTTGGTTGTCTCCTTCGTGGTGTGACTCGTGAGCAGATTGAGCGTGGAATGGTGCTTGCTGCAACTGGTTCTATCAAGCCTCATACAGACTTCAAAGCTGAAGTATATGTTCTTGGTAAAAACGAAGGTGGTCGTCATAAGCCTTTCTTCTCTGGCTACCGTCCACAGTTCTATTTCCGTACAACGGATATTACTGGTGATATTAAGCTTGATGAAGGTGTTGAGATGGTTATGCCTGGTGATAACGCTACCTTTACAGTGTCACTTATTCACCCAATCGCAATGGAAAAAGAACTCCGTTTTGCGATCCGTGAAGGTGGGCGTACTGTAGGTGCTGGTGTTGTAACTGAGATTATTGCGTAAATAACGTTCGAATATGTTGGCGGGAGCCTCAGTATTGAGGTTCCCGTTTTCTATCTAAGGTCTAGGTGAAAAATGCCCAGAGAAATCGTGATTCTTGAGTGTACTTCCTGTAAAGAGCGTAATTATACGACTAAAAAGGATAAGAAAAAACACTCCGGTCGTATTGAGCAGGTTAAATTCTGCCCACGCGAACGTGCAAGAACAATTCATAAAGAAACTAAATAGTTTAAGTTTGATAGGTGCGTAGCTCAGCTGGTTAGAGTAGTGGTCTCCAAAACCATTGGTCGTGGGTTCGAATCCCTCCGCGCCTGCCATACTATTTCAGGGAAAGTGCAATGAAGAATATAATCGCTTATTTAGCAGCTGTTAAGGGTGAGATGGGTAAAGTTACCTGGCCTACCAAAGACGAGCTTGTACAGGCTACTACTCTTGTAGTTTCATTTGCGCTGGTTTTATCGCTTATTGTCTATGGCTTTGATTTAGCTATAGGCTTTGTTGTTGGTAAAGTCCTTTAATTAATCAGGAATTAGATGCATGACAGATAATGGTAGTTTCAAGTGGTATACGGTTCAGACATATGCAGGGCAGGAGTCAAGGTCGGCTTTGTATATTCAGGAATTTGTAGACAATGGTGATCTTGAGGGTATGATCCGTGGTGTTCTTGACCCTTCTCGTGAAATTGTTTCTGTAAAGAACGGTAAGCGAGTGAGTTCAGTTCGCAGAGATTTTCCCGGCTACATTCTTGTAGAAATGGATCTCTCTGATGAGAGTACCAAGCGTCAGGCAATGCATTTTGTTCAGAATGTAAATGGTGTTATGGGATTTGTGGGAGGCCTTAATCCGCGTCCCTTGAAACAACCGGAGATTGATCATATTCTCGGAAGAGAATCTGAAGCTTCGGAAGTTGAAATCACAGAAGTACCGTTTGCCAAAGGTGATTCAGTGAAAGTAACTGACGGACCATTCAAAGACTTTGATGGTGTTGTCGAAGAGTTGAGTGCTGAAAAAGGTAAAGCCAAAATTATGGTTTCCGTTTTTGGTCGTTCAACTCCGGTAGAAGTAGACTTCTCACAGATTGAACCTGTTTCATAAATAGTAGTAACTACTGTATTGAAGGGTAATTACATTGGCTAAAAAAGTTGTTGGTCAGATCAAGCTCCAGATTTCTGCGGGCGCGGCTAATCCTTCTCCGCCAGTAGGCCCTGCACTTGGTCAGCGTGGTGTGAATATCATGGAATTCTGTAAAGCGTTTAACGCTAAAACACAGGATCAACCTGGTATGATCATTCCGGTGGTAATCACCGTGTATGCGGACAAGTCCTTCACGTTTGTTACCAAAACTCCGCCTGCTGCGGTGCTTATCAAAAAAGAACTCGGACTTAAATCTGGTTCACCTATTCCTAATAAGAATAAAGTTGGTAAGCTTACAACTGCACAGGTGCAGAAAATTGCTGCGATTAAAATGCCCGATCTGAATTGTTATGATGCAGAACAGGCGTTTAAAATTGTTGCTGGTACAGCGCGAAGTATGGGCGTGGATATCGTAGAGTAGAGATTGATTTGCGGAGATATAATTAAATGAAGCGAAGTAAATCATGGCTCTCTGCCAACGAAAAACTTAATCCTCTTAAAGAGTATACTCTTGATGAAGCGATTTCATTTCTCAAAGAAACTTCATATGTGAAGTTCAATGAGACTGTTGAAATCTCAATTCGTCTCGGTGTAGATCCTCGTAAGAGCGATCAGGTTGTTCGTGGTTCTGTGGTACTTCCTGCTGGACTCGGAAAAGATGTAAGTGTTCTTGTTTTTGCTCAGGGTGCGAAAGCCGAAGAAGCAAAAGCTGCTGGTGCCGACTATGTTGGTTCCGATGACCTTGCAGAAAAAATTAAGGGCGGTTGGACAAGTTTTGACTCCGTTGTAGCAACACCAGATATGATGAGAATCGTTGGTTTGCTTGGACGAGTACTTGGTCCTCGTGGTCTTATGCCGAATCCAAAAGTTGGTACTGTAACTATGAACGTTGCAGAGGCTGTAAAAGAAGCAAAAGCTGGTCGTGTCGAATTCCGTACTGAAAAAGCCGGTATCGTTCACGTTCCAGTTGGTAAACTCTCCTTTGGAGCAGAAGATATTGCACGTAATGTTAACGCTGTAATTGATGCTGTAGTCAAACTTAAGCCGTCAGTGGCTAAGGGGACTTATCTTAAAGGTATCGCTATTTCAAGTTCTATGGGACAGGGTCTCAAACTTGATCTTGCAGGACTTAGATAAGGGAGAATGAACAGATGGTAACAAAAGCAGAAAGAACGGAACAGATTGCTCGCCTCACGGCTGACTTCGGTTCCGCATCAGGGCTTTATTTTACTGCTTACGAAACTATCACTGTAGAAAAAATTTCTCGTTTGAGAAATGATCTTCGTGCCGTAGGCGGTAAATTTGTTGTTGTAAAAAATTCGCTTGCTCATAAAGCACTTGAAGCGAACAATCTCAGTGATATTATTCCGCACGTGAAAGGGCCTGTTGGCGTTGCTATTGCAACTACAGACATGACTGGACCGGCGAAAGTTCTCAAGAAGTTTAATTCTGAGAATAATAATATCGTTGAGTTTAAGGCTGCCGTATTAGAAGGCACCGTGTTCGTTGGCGCTGATGCTGCTAAGCTTGGAGATCTTCCTTCACGGGAAGAACTGTACTCTATGTTCCTTTCTTGCCTTCAGGTCCCGGCGCAGAAATTTGCTGCTATCGTGGATGCTGTTCGTGAAAAAAGAGAACAAGAGAGTTAAACAGAATATTGTAATAAGACAACCTTATATGGAGGTCAACAGTGGCTACTAACGCAGAAATCATTGATGCAATTGGCACCATGACGATCCTGCAGCTCTCTGAGCTCGTAAAAGAGATTGAAGTAAAATTTGATGTTAAAGCTGCAGCTCCCGTTGCAGTAATGGCAGCTGGTCCAGCAGCAGTAGTTGAAGAACAGGACGAATTTAATGTTGTACTCGTTGAAGCTGGTGCTTCAAAGATCAACGTAATTAAAGTTGTTCGTGCTCTCACAGGTGCTGGCCTTAAAGAAGCAAAAGACATGGTTGATGGCGCTCCTGCTACAATCAAAGAAGGCGCTTCTAAGGCTGAAGCTGAAGATATCAAGAAACAGCTCGAAGAAGCTGGTGCTAAGGTAGAACTTAAATAATCTACTATGTTGATTATAAATAGTTTCTATTGAGATTTAAACACGAGGTGCTATTTTAGCATCTCGTGTTTATCTGTTATATGTGCTTCAGTAACAGGAGCCGTTTTTAATAAGTGAAGGATTTGCCGAATGGTAGAGCGTAAATTTTATTCGAAAGTTCCAGAAGTAATGGAACTGCCGGATCTTCTGGAGATACAGACAAAATCTTACGAGCAGTTCCTGCAGCAGACTGTTCCGTCGCATAAGCGCAAAATGGTCGGGCTTCACGGTGTATTTTCAACACTGTTCCCAGTGGAAGATACAAAAGGATATTTCGCACTCGAATATGATGGGTATAAACTTGGTGTGCCAAAATATAGCCTTCGTGAGTGTAAAGAACGTGGAATGACATTTGCCGCACCGCTGAAAGTAGATATGTCGCTTTCCGTGTTTGATAAAGACGGTAAAGATAAGAAGTTCCTCGAAAAAATCAGCAATGAAGTCTACATCGGTGAAATTCCGCTTATGACTGATCGCGGGACATTCGTTGTTAACGGTGCTGAACGCGTAATCGTTTCTCAGCTTCACCGTTCACCAGGTATTGTGTTCAATGAAGTAACTCAGCCTACGGGTAAAGTTGTCATTGGTGCGCGTATTATTCCACAGCGTGGTTCTTGGGTTGAAGTAATGCTTGATTCAGACAACTTGTTGTGGATCAACATTGACCGTCGCAAAAAAATGCCTGCAACCATAGCCCTTCGCGCTCTTGGTTTCCCTACAAATGGAGATATTCTCAACCTCTTTGCTGAAAGCAAAAAAGTTGCGTTTTCAATGGACACTAAAGGTGAACTACTCCATAAAACACTTCATGCCCCGATTATTGATGAAGATACCGGTGAAGTCGTTTATGACGCTGGTGATGTAATTACCGAAGAAGTTTTAAAAACTATCGATACCCTCGGTCTCAAAGAAGTTACAATTTTTGGTGATGAAGAGTCAATTGACTCGATCATTCTTAAAAACACACTTGCTAAAGATGAAACTAAAAATGAAGAAGACGCACTGATTTATATCTATCAGTCTATTCGTCCTGGTCCTCCACCAAACGTGGAAACCGCTCGTGGACTTATTGAACGTCTCTTCTTTGATGATAAACGCTATGATCTTGGTGAAGTTGGACGCCATCGTCTGAATCACCGTCTCCATGTGAAAGCTCCTGAAGGATGTCAGACCCTTATCCGTGAAGACTTCGTTGAAACGATTCGTCACTTGATCAAAATTGGTCTTGGCGAAGGTGATCTTGACGATATCGACCACCTTGGTAACCGTCGTGTTCGTTCTGTTGGTGAACTCATGGAAACTCAGTTTGCAGTAGGTGTAACTCGTATGGTTCGTACCGTACGTGAACAGCTTAACATGCGTGGAACTGAAAACATCGTTCCTCATGACCTGATTTCTGCGCGTACCGTTGCGACAGTTATTCAGTCGTTCTTTGGTTCATCGCAGCTTTCTCAGTTCCTTGACCAAACAAACCCGCTTTCTGAGTTAACTCACAAGCGTCGTGTATCTGCCCTTGGACCTGGTGGTCTTACTCGTGAACGTGCAGGTTTCGAAGTTCGTGACGTACACCATACACACTATGGTCGTCTCTGTCCGATTGAAACACCAGAAGGACCAAACATTGGTCTTATCGCGTCACTTTCAACATTTGCGCGGGTGAATCCTTTTGGATTTATTGAAACACCATACCAAGTTGTTAAAAACGGTAAAGTTACAGGTGAAATTGAATATCTCTCTGCTGATGACGAAGACGAACATTATATCGTTCCGGCAGATGTAGAACTTGAAGAAGATGGAACAATCAAAAACGCAATGGTGTTCGCACGTTGTCGTGGTGACTTCCCTGTTCTTCCACGTGAAGAGATTGGATATAAGGATATTTCTCCAATGCAGATGGTTTCTATCTCTGCAGGATTGATTCCGTTCCTTGAGCATGACGATGCGAACCGAGCTCTCATGGGATCGAACATGCAACGTCAAGCTGTACCACTTGTTCAGACTCAGGCTCCTCTAGTAGGAACTGGTATGGAAGCTCGTGCTGCAAAAGATTCTGGATGTTTGATCGTTGCGAAGAGTGAAGGTGTTATCGAAAAAATCGATGCGGAACGTATCGTTATTCGTAAAGATAAATGTTCTCCTGAAGATGAATTCCTTGGAATCAACGAAACAGAAGAACACCTTCTTACTAAGTTTGAACGTTCGAACCAAGACACTTGTATTAACCAGCATATCTGTATCGCAGAAGGTGCTCGCGTTAAACCGGGTGATGTACTTGCGGATGGTCATGCAACTAAAAATGGTGAACTTGCTCTCGGTAAAAACGTTATGGTGGCATACATGCCATGGAACGGGTACAACTACGAAGATGCGATCATCATTTCTGAAGATCTTGTTGCGAATGATGTGTATACATCGATTCATATCGTTGTATATGAAACTGAAGTTCGTGAAACAAAACGTGGTCCAGAAGAGCTTACAAGTGAAATTCCTAACGTTTCTGAAGAAGCGGTTACTCGCCTTGATGAAAACGGAATTATTGCAATCGGTGCTGAAGTAGAAGCTGGTGACATTCTCGTGGGTAAAGTTACACCAAAAGGTGAAAAAGAGCTTTCTCCTGAAGAGCGTCTCCTTCGTGCAATCTTTGGTGAAAAAGCCGGTGATGTTCGTGACTCTTCACTTAAAGCGCCATCTGGATTGAAAGGTACCGTAATTGGAACCTATATCTATTCACGTAAAGATCGCGATAAGAAATCTAAAGAGCGTGATAAGGCCCGTATTAAAGACCTTCAGGTTGAATACGGTCGTCAGATTCAGGATCTTACAGAGCGTCTTACTAACAATCTTTCTGAACTTCTGAAAAATGAAACAGCTTATGATGTGAAAGATCTTCACACCGATGAGATTGTTATCAAAGCAGGAACTAAGTGGAATCGTAAGATTATTAAAGAACTCAATTTCCAGACTTCGGTATTCTCTGAAGGTGTTTGTGAAGACAAAGACAAATCAGAATTTGCTGAAAGAGTGATTTTCCAGGCTACTTCAATGGTAAGTCAGCTTGAAGATCGACTTGATAAAGAAATTGATAAAGTTCTTCGCGGTGATGAACTTAAACCTGGTGTTCTTCAGCTTGTGAAAGTATACGTTGCGAAAAAACGTAAACTCTCAGTTGGTGATAAAATGGCGGGTCGTCACGGTAACAAAGGTATCGTGTCAAAAGTTGTTCCTCGCGAAGATATGCCATTCCTTCCGAATGGAGAACCTGTTGAAATGATCCTTAATCCACTCGGGGTACCATCACGTATGAACGTGGGTCAGATCCTTGAAGTGCATATGGGACTTGTTTCACGAGACATTGGTCAGCCTATTGCTACACCAGTGTTCAACGGTGCATCTTCTGAAGAAGTTATGGATCTTGTACGCAAAACTGACGAAAAAATGGACCGTGATAACGGTAATTTCGATGAAGCAAATCCTATGGATCTTGCTGTTCGTAAACATATTAATGGTAAAGTTAAACTTCGCAACGGTGCTACCGGTGAAGAGTTTGACAGCCGCGTAACCGTTGGACCGGTGTATATGCTTAAACTTTGTCACCTTGTAGATGACAAAATGCATGCTCGTTCAATCGGACCATACTCTCTGGTAACTCAGCAGCCTCTCGGTGGTAAATCACAGTTCGGTGGTCAGCGTTTTGGAGAAATGGAAGTGTGGGCTCTTGAAGCGTATGGCGCAGCGTATACCCTTCAGCAAATGCTTACGGTAAAATCTGATGACCTTGAAGGTCGTTCGAAAATTTACGAAGCTATTGTTAAAGGTGAAAATGCTCCGAAACCGGGTATTCCGGAATCATTTAACGTTCTTATGCGTGAAATGAAGGCGCTTGCTATCGACGTTAAAGTTAACGTTGACGAAGAGTAATTGAAACAGAAATTTTTTAATATGGAGTCCGCCTGTGGCAGAACTTTATAACCAGTACGGATCTGAGATCAAAGATATCGCAAATATTAGCGTGAGCCTCGCCTCGCCTGAAACTATTCGTGGTTGGTCTTTTGGTGAAGTAACAAAGCCTGAAACGATTAACTATCGTTCTTACAAGCCGGAACGGGATGGTCTTTTCTGTGAAAAGATCTTCGGCCCAGTACGTAACTGGGAATGTAACTGTGGTAAATACAAACGTATCCGTTATCGCGGTGTCGTTTGTGACCGCTGTGGTGTTGAAGTAACTCACTCTAAAGTTCGACGTTCCCGCATGGGGCATATCGAACTTGCTGTGCAGATTGCACATATATGGTTCTTAAAAAGTTCTCCTTCGTATATTGCTCAGCTAGTTGGTCTTGCGAACAACAAAGTTGAAAAAGTAATCTACTATGAGTACTATCTTGTTCTCGATGCAGGTGATACGAACCTTGAAAAAGGTGACTTGATCAATGACGACGAATATGATGCACTCGAAGAAGCTGGACACAAGTTTATCGCAAAAATGGGTGCTGAAGCAGTATTTGATATGCTCTCTTCTCTTGACCTTGATGAACTTCGCGCTGACCTGCGTTTGCAGATCAACCTCGAAACATCACAGCAGAGAAAGAAAGATCAGATTAAGCGCCTCGGAGTGGTAGAATATTTCGTTCGTTCTGGAAACAGTCCTGAAGATATGATTCTTGCAGTCCTTCCGGTTCTTCCGCCAGATTTGCGCCCACTTGTACCGCTTGAAGGTGGTCGTTTTGCGACATCTGACTTGAACGACTTGTACCGTCGAGTAATCAACCGTAACAATCGTTTGAAAAAACTTATTGAAATTAAAGCACCAGAAGTGATTCTTCGCAATGAAAAACGTATGCTTCAGGAAGCTGTAGATACGCTCATTGATAACGGTCGTCGTGGTTCGACTTCAGTTATGAGTGACGGAAAACGTCCTCTTAAATCTCTTTCAGATCTTCTGAAAGGTAAGCAGGGTCGTTTCCGTCAGAACCTTCTCGGTAAACGTGTTGACTATTCAGGTCGTTCGGTTATCGTTGTGGGGCCTCAGCTGAAACTCTATCAGTGTGGACTTCCAAAAGAGATGGCTCTCGAGCTTTTCAAACCTTTTGTAATTCAGAAACTTGAAGAACATGAGCTTTGTCAGACGGTTAAATCTGCGAAGAAATTTGTAGAAAAACAGCGTCCTGAAGTTTGGGATATCCTTGAAGAAGTTATCGCGGATCACCCAGTTCTTCTGAACCGTGCTCCAACACTTCACCGTCTTGGTATTCAGGCGTTCTTCCCGGTTCTTGTAGAAGGCCGTGCGATTCGTCTTCACCCTCTAGTATGTGCGGCGTTCAATGCTGACTTCGACGGTGACCAGATGGCGGTTCACGTTCCTCTTTCTGCGGAAGCGATTATTGAGTGTCGTATCTTGATGCTCTCTGCAAACAACCTTCTTCGTCCTTCAAGCGGTGAACCGGTGATGGTTCCTTCTCAGGACATGGTACTTGGAATTTACTATCTCACAAAGAGTCATCCTGATAAAAAGGCTATGATCACCTGTGCGGATGGTACTCAGAGAATGCGTCGTTTTGGTGATATCAATGAGATCCACCATGCTCTTGAAGAACATCAACTTGATCTGCATACTCATATTGAGTTCCGATTCAAAGGTGAAGTTGTTGTAACGACTCCGGGACGCGTAATCTTTAACGAAATTATGCCTGATTTTATCGGCTTCACCAATGAAGTCATGAAAAAAGGCGTTATTGAAGCACTCGTTTCAAGAATCGTTAAGAATAGTGGTACTGAAGAAGCTGCATTGTTCCTTGATAATGTAAAAAATCTTGGTTTCAAATATGCGACCGAATCGGGTACAACATTCGGAATCGAAGACTTGATTTTCTCTGATAATACAAAAACGGGTAAAAGCTTTACAGATACTCGCCTTGAAATTATTGGTGATGCATCGAAAAAAGTTGATAAAATACGTAAGCAGTATCAGCGCGGTATCATTACCGAAGGTGAACGCTACAATAAAATTATCGATATCTGGACTCACGCGACAAATGATGTTTCTCAGGAACTCTATGTAGCTCTTGAAAACGATCGCAAAGGATTTAACTCTGTGTATATGATGCTCGATGCGAAAGCTCGTGGATCAAAAGACCAGATTAAACAGCTTGCTGGTATGCGTGGACTTATGCAGAAACCTCAGAAAAAACTCGACAGTGGTGTAGGATCGATTATTGAAAATCCGATTCTTTCTAATTTCCTCGAAGGACTTTCTGGTCTTGAATATTTCATCTCGACCCACGGTGCTCGTAAGGGTCTTGCTGATACAGCTCTTAAAACGGCGGATGCGGGTTACCTTACTCGTCGTCTCGTTGATGTTGTTCAGGACATGGTTATTTCTGAAGTCGATTGTGGAACATTCCGCGGAACCTACGTTTCTGCACTTATGGAAGGCGAAGATATTATCGAAAGCCTTTCAGCTCGTATTGTTGGTCGTTGTGCTCTTAAAGACACTAAACATCCAGTAACTGGCGAACTTCTTTGTAAGAAAAACCAGCTTCTTGATGATGCGACTGCACTTGCGATTGAAGAATCTGGTCTTAATGGACTTGATGTTCGTTCTGTGATGACTTGTGAATCAGACTTCGGTATGTGTCAGCGTTGTTATGGACGTAACCTTGCGACAGGTCGTATTGGTGAAGTTGGTGATGCTGCTGGTATCGTCGCTGCTCAGTCTATTGGTGAACCGGGTACACAGCTTACGCTTCGTACGTTCCACATCGGGGGAGCGGCTTCTCGACTTGTTGCAAAAGACAAAGAGGAAGCGGTTGTTGATGGTACTGTCAAATTGACAGATATCGATTCTGCAACTACGAAAAATGGTGAGATTGTATATTCGCGTCTCGGTAAAATCTATGTCTATGACAATGATGGCATTGAACGCAACAGTTTCGATATTCCACACGGTGCGGTTCTCTTTGTAAAAGATGGCGCAACGGTAAAAGTTGGAGACAAACTGTTTGGATGGGATCCATATAATGCCGTAGTTGTTGCATCTAAGTCTGGTATGCTCGACGGCGTTGGTATCAAAGAAAATGCCACTGTCCGCGAAACATTTGATGACCTTACTGGTGCGACTGACCGTATCATTATTGAAGATAAATCACGTCGTTATCATCCGCACTTCCGGATTATTCCTGACGATGATTCAAAAGCACTCAATATTTCTCTTCCCGTTGGAGCACTTCTCCAAGTACGTGAAGGTGAACATGTTGATCAAGGTACAGTTCTCTATAAGATCCCACGTGATGCGGGTAAAACTCGCGATATTACTGGTGGTCTTCCACGCGTTGCGGAACTTTTCGAAGCGCGTAGACCTAAAGATCCGACAATCATGGCGGAAATCGATGGTGTTGTAGAGTTTAAAACTCGTCCTGTTAAAGATGAAAAAGGCAATCAGGTTCTCGACTCCGACGGTGTGGAGCTTCGTGAACCGGAGATTGAACGTGGTAACCGTAAAATTCTGATTCGTTCAGAAGACGGTGCTAAAACGTGTGAGTATTCGATTCCTGTGCGTAAGCACATGCGTGTTCATGATGGTGACCGTGTTCGTATCGGTGACCGTCTATGTGAAGGTTCTATGGATCCCCATGAAATTCTTCGCGTACTCGGTGAACAGGCTGTGCAGAGCTATCTCATTAATGAGATACAGTCGGTTTACCGTCTGCAGGGTGTTGCAATTGATGATAAACACGTAGAAGTTATTGTTTCGCAGATGCTTCGCAAGGTAGTAATCGATCACTCTGGTGATACCGAATACCTTAAAGGAGACCAGGTCGATAGACTCACGGTCAAGAAGGAAAATGAACGCCTTCTTGAAGAAAATGAAGATCTAAAACCTGCTGTGACGAAACCTATGCTTCTTGGTATTACAAAAGCATCTCTGACAACTGAGTCATTCCTTTCAGCTGCTTCTTTCCAGGAAACAACGAAAGTTCTTGCTCAGGCTGCAGTAATGCGCAAAGTTGACGATCTTCATGGTTTGAAAGAAAATCTTATTATGGGTAACTTGATTCCTGCGGGAACTGGTGCTCGTTTATTGAGAGAAATCAAGTTCCATGACGTTGATGTTATGCCGGAAGATACTATGGACGATGACTTTGACGACGAATTCGACGAATTCGGCGGCGAAGCACTCTAAAAATTTTGCCCGATATAGGTGAAAAATACTATATTGGGCTCGATTAAAATTTCAGGAGGAAATGTTGCCTACTATTAATCAGTTAGTTAGAAAAGGACGCGCGAACATCAAGACAAAAAATATGTCTGTTGCTCTCGACCAGTGTCCGCAGCGTCGTGGTGTATGTACACGTGTATTCACCACAACCCCGAAGAAGCCTAACTCAGCTCTTCGTAAAGTTGCCCGTGTTCGTCTGTCAAACAAGATGGAAGTGAATGCGTATATCCCAGGAGAAGGTCACAACCTTCAGGAACACTCAATCGTACTTGTACGTGGTGGTCGTGTAAAAGACGTACCAGGTGTTCGTTACCATATTATCCGCGGTGCTCTGGATACTCAGGGTGTTGCTGATCGTAAACAGGGACGTTCTAAATACGGTACACGTAAAAATGCTGCTCCTGCAGCTGGTAAAAAGAAGAAGTAAGGAGCGGCTAGATGTCTCGTAGAAGAAGAGCTGAAAAAAGAGAAGTTGCACCGGATTACAAATTCGGTAGTATTCTCGTGACCAAGTTTGTGAACAGTCTTATGTACTGTGGTAAACGTCGTATCGCTGAAGATATTTTTTATACTGCTGTTGAAGGCGTTGCGAAAGCTCAGGGTCTTGAGCCTATCGTTGTTTTCAAAAAAGCTATCGAAAATATCAAACCGCAGCTTGAAGTTAAGTCTCGCCGTGTTGGTGGAGCTAACTACCAAGTACCTATCGAAGTTGCTCCTGCTCGTGCAAACGCACTTGCAATTCGCTGGCTTATTACTTTCTCACGTAAACGTTCTGAGCACTCTATGGCTGAACGTCTCGGTGCAGAAGTATGGCAGGCGTACAACAATGAAGGTGGCGCAGTTCGTAAAAAAGTTGAAACTCATAAAATGGCTGAAGCGAACAAAGCGTTTGCTCACTTCCGTTGGTAGTCGATACTGTACGATAAAAATTAAGGGCCGATCAGAAATGATCGGCCCTTTTTGCATGTATGGGTTTGCTGTAGAGACGTTGCATGCAACGTCTCTACAAATATGAATTAAATCGCCGCGCCTAAAACTGCTTTATCTGCTTTCGCTTTTGCCGTTTCTTCACGAGTTTTCTCTGCGGCAGCTGTTGCTTTTACATCTGAAATCACCACATTGATCGAATCAATAATCGTTTTGTATGTAGCCTGATTCGCCGGAGCCACTGCGTTGATATATCCAACAAGTTGAGTATAGACTGTAGTGATGTCAGCTCGAATTGCACGAGTGTGACGTACTTTTTCATCCGTGGCGATCGATTTTGTCTTTTGCGAATAGAGCGTTTCGAACTTTTTGTTTGCGGAACTGAGGGC
>DYSA01000266.1 GCA_020726425.1 Fibrobacter succinogenes
GGCTATTGGTTCAAGAGAAATGAACGGAATATCCATGGTAACGATCTTTTCATCCGATAATTTTTGAGTATGTTTAACTGAAAATTCGTGTCAACATTTTCAAAAAGGATAATTCTTGAAGCTGAAATTAGTATGGTTGATATATTTCTGTGCGGTATGGCTCTCTGCCGAAGAGATTTCTGAACGTCCTCGCGAAGAGATTTTGTCGGTGATCAATCTAAACCTTCCTGCGATTCGGTATGCATATCAAAAACGACTGGTGGAGAATGAAATTTCCGGTGTTGTAAAGCTCTGGTTTTCTGTTGATTCCAGTGGTGTTGTGGCTGCAGATTCGATAGTCAGTTCCACAATAAACGACACCCTGTTTGAATCGGCCATACGTGAGAAGGTTCGCGGTTGGATTTTTAATCCCTGCAATTGTTCGGAACCAACAGAAATCGTGTATCCATTTACCTTTACCAGTTTCAACTAAGTCACATTGGAATGGGAAAATCAAGATGGAGAGAACCGATCGTTAGAAAAGATACTTACAGAGTGCTCCTCAAATCAGATAGTATAGACTAAAACCAAGTGCTATATTGATTAAAATAAGCAAAGAGGATAGTGTGAATAGAGCAAGCGAATTTGATGTACAAACCGAGTCACTTCAGGGAATTACCTTAATCGAAGCGAGTGCAGGTACGGGGAAAACATTTACCCTAGCTCTTCTGGTACTTCGGCTTGTAATCGAATCGGGTTTAGAAATCCAAGAGATCGTCGCGGTTACCTTTACGAAAGCCGCCACTGCGGAGTTGAAAGAGCGTGTTGCCAAATTTTTGCGTTTTTCGCTTGCTCTTTTAGAATGCACACTTACTCCAGAAGAAGTTGATAATAAACCACTGTGTGACTACATTGCCAAGATCCGATCCACCCAAGATGAGATTGAGTTAAAAAAGAAAATTGAAACGGCGCTTCTTCAGGTGGACGAGGCTGCGATCTATACGATTCACGGATTTTGCCAGCGCCTTCTCACGGATTTCGCCTTTGAATCGGGAGCTGAGTTTGGGCGGGAAATGATTTCTGATCAGAACGAGTTGATCGAAGAGATTTGCAACAACTTTTGGCGCAAAGAGGTACTTTCGCTTGAACCACATGATTATACGGCGATTACCAAACATATCGGATCTCCTCAAGCACTTCACAATCGCGTTGCTTCTGCAATAAATGCCACACAGATCCGCATCGAAGGTATTGTTGAAACGAAGCCGCAAACTGCTATCCTTGAACAAAAAAAGAGTGAATTACTGCATGATATACGTTCGGAGTGGAATATTCACCGGTCCGCCGTCTCTTCGATTATTGCCGAGGCTAAAGAGTTGGGAATACTCAATGGAACATCCTATAAAGAATGGATTTATGATCTAGACACTCTCTTTCTATCACCGTTTGAAACTAGTGAATCAATGACACGGGCGGAACTGCTCACTCAAAATGGATTCAAACCAATAAAAGGTAAGCAAGCACCGGAACACCTTTTCTTTGCGAGACTTGAAACGATTATTCCGAAGTTGGAACAGGCAATTGAAAATGTGTCGATCGCACAGATGAATCTCGTAACATGGATTGAATCTCGATATATCACCTTTGTTAACACTAAACTTACGGAGGTAAAAGATGCGCGTAATCTCGGAAGTTTCGATGATATGATTACTGGGGTTTTCAATGCCGTAAGCGACAAAAATCCTCGCCGCGATCTTTTTCTTTCGCTGGTGAGAAATCGCTATGGTGCGGTGTTGGTTGATGAGTTCCAAGATACCGATAGTCAGCAGTTTACCATTTTCAAAGAGATCTTTTCACCATCAATATTTTTCATGATAGGCGATCCCAAGCAGGCGATCTATAAATTCCGTGGCGGTGATGTGTACGCCTATCTAAAAGCGCGAAGTCAGCCGGGAATTCGCGAGTTTACCCTAAACACGAACTATCGGTCTGAATCCTCGCTGATAGCTGGACTGAACCATATTTTTGCGATTCCTCAATCAGAACCCCCATTTTTGACCGATGGTATTGAGTATCATACTATCCATGCAGGCAGTTCTCGCTTATGTATTTCCAATGATACTAAAACGAAACCTGCAATTCAGTTATGGGAATTGGAAACGCCGGTTAGTGGTTCGGGAAGTGGAGAATCCATTTCGAAAAGTCGTGCAATTGCGATGATCAATCGAGCAGTCGCTTCTGAAATCTCTCAGCTTCTCGCGAATGAATGGACGATTGGAAACGAAAATTCTCGAAAGCGGGTCACTGCAAAAGATATCGCAATTCTCGTGAGTACGGGCCGCGAAGCGATTGATCTTAAAGATATTCTGAATGCTATGCACATTCCCGCCGTTACGGTTAAAACAGGAGCACTCTATGGTTCCGAAGAAGCGGTTCAACTGCTCGCTATTTTGGAAGCAGTGCTTTCTCCTGCCTCAGAAAAAATGTTGCGGTCGTTGTTTTATCAACGCCCATTCAGTTTGCAACTCGATGAAATAGATTCATCTATGTTGGAGATCATGAGTAGATTCACCGAGTATCACGATTTGTGGGAAACTGATGGCGTCATGGCGATGATTCATCAATTGTTTGATGATGAACAGCTTTATTCCCACTTGATTTCCAAGGAGAATGATGGCTATCGTCCACTTACCAATTTCCGTCATCTCTTTGAACAACTTCATACTATAGAATCTGAACAGGGGATTGCCCCCCTTCGCTTAACCGCTCACCTTCGCGAAATGATTGCCAATCCCTCAGGCGAAGAGCATCAGCAGCGCATGGAAAATGATGAATCTGCGGTAAAACTTGTGACGATTCACGGAAGTAAAGGTTTGGAATATCCTATAGTTTTTGTCCCTTATCCTTGGACTTTAACCTATTCTATTGCTGAGAAATCAGGATTTAAGAAGATTATTCATCCGGTCAATCATCGATTAGGGGAAACCGTATTTAATCTTCATGCCGAAGCAGATATGTCCGTGGCGATTAGCGAGTATAATGAAGAGCAACAACGGCTTTTTTATGTTGCTTTGACACGGGCGAGTCAACGGCTCTATCTAATTCATGCTGAATACTATACGTCATTTGCCAAAGGAAAGGAAAAAGTAGATGAGATCAATCCTGCCCATCGTTTCCTCAAACCGCTCCGGGATAATCCCCACAGATCTATTGAATTTTGTTCATTAGTTGATATTGCAACTCCCGTTGAACTTCCCACTGTCCCATTTGAAACGTTGAAAACTATTAGAAAATTTGAGAAATCAATTTCTTCTGGTGATTCAACTAAAAGTTACTCGTCGATAATGACACATCCTGAACCGATAAAGCGTGAACGTACTCCTGTAGAACCAAAGTCGATTTTTGCCTTTCCCAAAGGCGCACGAACCGGAAATGCGTGGCATAAAATTTTTGAAACTATAGACTATGGACAACCGTCAGATAAACATATCGATGGGATTCATAAATCTATGAAAGAGTATGGATTTTCTCCAGATGCGATTGATTTTGAATGTATCTATGCGATGGTGGCAGCTACGATTTCCCGAAAACTTGATAATCACTGTGGAACACCCTTTTCGTTAAGGGATATCGACAAAACAAAGAGAATCACCGAGATGCCCTTTTACCTTCGAGCTGACCGTGGTGATCCATCGCTAATTCGAGATATCATAGAAGAGTATGAAGGTTTTTGTGTGTCGATTCGACCTGAATCTTTCCATGGATATTTGCAAGGATTTATAGACCTTTTGTTCGAAAATAACGGAAAGTGGTTTGTGCTCGATTGGAAATCTAATCATCTCGGTAACAGTACTGAATTCTATCAATTTGAATATCTTACAAGTGCAATGGAAGAAAATGAGTACCGTCTTCAGTACATACTCTACGTGGTTGCAGTTACTAAGTATCTTTCAAATACATTGGAATCATTTAATTACGATGAGCATATTGGTGGTGCTTACTATGTATTCCTCCGTGGTGTCAATCGATTTGGTAGTGAAGGATTTTGGTTTTCTAAGCCGAAAAAAAAGACCGTAGAGCTCTTGCTACGACTTTTTTTGGGTAATGAAAGACCACGGATGTAGTTG
>DYSA01000267.1 GCA_020726425.1 Fibrobacter succinogenes
GGTTCGCTGAATTTTACTTATTGTAAAGGTTGTAAATGTGCTGGAAATTGAGATTAAAGGTTTTGAATATTTAGGAACTGGTACAAAAGCATTGTCGAGAAAATCGTGGAGTAGGGACAGCAACATTTCATATCGTTGCGGACATTGCGGTGAAATAATGCCAGCTAATTATGACGATTATTTTTCATGTTCATGCGGAAGTATGAAATTGGACTTTGATGCAGGGCGTTTTGGATCTGATTTTGGTGATAATGATATTCTTGTTTATAGAAGATTGATTTAGCTGTTGAGGAATCTATAACTGTTCTCCTTCCAAACTCATTCCTCCGTATATCCAAACAGGCGAATCCTGAATCAAGTTTGCCTTTCTTCCATTGACAAAATTCATTCATAAACTATCTTTGAACAAACAAAAATCTGATTCAAGGGAGAAATCATGACTGTTGCAGAACTTGAAAAAGCAGTAACTACACTTTCCAGACCTGAGTTTGATCAGTTCACTGACTGGCTCGAAGAGTTTGCCGATGAACGCTGGGATCGTGAACTGACCGAAGATATTCAGAATGGTTTGCTCAATTCGCTTGCCGATGAAGCGTTGGCAGATTTTTCTGCGGGAAGAATCAAACTGTTTTGAATCATTACACAACTCCCCGCTACTGGGATTCCTATTATCGCTTATCACCAGCGGTTCAAAAAACTGCGGACAAACATTTCGAACTTCTCAAACAGAATCCCCGTCACCCTTCACTTCATCTGAAAAAGATCGATCGGTTCTGGTCGGTTCGAGCGGGAATCAATTATCGGGCTTTGGGGCTTGATACTCCCACTGGAGATGGAATCATCTGGTTTTGGATCGGTTCGCACAGCCAGTATGATAAACTGATCGCTCAGATGTAAGCCCAATCCCCCAAAAATCCCCATAGGCGAACTCAATCGGGTTCGCCTTTTGACATTCCTGTAAAGCGGGCAGGAACTATTTTCAAGTCAACATTCCAACTGGAGAATAATCCATGAATTTCACAATATCCGTTGAACAATTACACAATCAATCGCCCAAGGCCGACTATGTCGCTGATCCCGAACGGGCACTATCCATTGTCGAAGAGCTTCGTCTTGAAGCAGGAAGGTTTCTTTATGAATACCCAACCCCATTTCGAAGAGTTATTGAAGTTATTCGAAGAAAATAATGTAGCCTACATGATCGTTGGCGGATATGCCGTGGCGTTTTATGGTTTTCCCCGATTTACCAAAGACATTGATCTCTTTTTCCAACTTTCCGAAGAGAATATTGACCGGATTATTGATTCACTCTGTCGATTTGGTTTTGATCGTGCATCGCTTCCTCGTGAACTTTTCACGGAAAAAGGGAATATCATTAAGTTTGGTGTTGAACCAGTGCGAGTTGATTTGCTCAATGAGATAGACGGGGTTGCTTTCGAAGAGATTGCGTCACGGAAAATTCGTGGTCATTATGGGGCAACAGAAGTTTCATTTATTGCCAAAGATGATCTGATTCGCAACAAGGAGGCTTCTGGTCGTTTGCAGGATCTGGCGGATTTGGAAAAGTTGAGATAGGCAGAAGGAACGAATCCCTAAATATTCTACAGGCGAACTCAATCGGGTTCGCCTGTTTTTTACAAATACGCTCTTGCAAAAACGTACGCGATCACGTACGTTTGAATAACTCGTTCCCCGTGTACTCGCAAGGAGTTGCCGTTCTAGATAGCTCTGCTGGCATTTGTGAAGTGCAGTTCAAGTCTGCATACCGAGGCAGGGGCCTTGAAATGAGAATTTAGTATATTTATTTCACGCCGAATCCATACTCTCATAAATCGCGGTTTACTCTTCGATTTGCTCGGTTTACTCTTCAAATTGAACCGTTTAGTCATAGAAAATGGCGTTTACTCTTCCTCGGTAGGGCTTAAACAGTGAAAAGTATATAAAATGATACTCTTTGAAAAGGGTGCTTTCAACTCCGGAATTTCATTTTCAATTTGACTTTGATTGAATACCGACATCTCGATACTGGTGAATGATTGCACTTTTTTTCACAAATTGATTTCTCATCGTTCATTCGCTCTACCTATATTATGCGCGTAAATAATTCTTTTAAGAAGGATGTGTTCTATGCAGGCGATGATGTTAGCGGCGGGAATGGGTAAACGACTCAAGGATCTTACTCAGGACAATACAAAATGTATGCTCAAGGTTCACGGGAAAACTCTGATTGAACGTGCGTTGGATATTCTTGTCGATGCAGGAGTTTCCAAAATGATCATGGTGATCGGCTATCGCGGCGAAAATGTTCGCGAACTTCTCGGCAATTCGTACCGCGGTATGCCGATAGAGTTTATCGACAACCCGATTTTCAACGAAACCAACAATATCTATTCGCTCTGGCTTGCACGGAAAGAACTCTGTGAAGATGACACGATCCTTCTCGAATCAGATCTGATCTTTGAACCGAAAATGGTCACCGGTATGCTCGAAGATCCTCGCCCGAACCTTGCGGCGGTGGCACCGTTCAAATCGTGGATGGATGGAACCGTGGTTTGTCTCAATGACAACGACGATATTACTTCATTCCTTGGAAAAGCAGCGTTTAAGTTCAACGATGTGGACGAGTATTTCAAAACCGTGAACATCTACAAATTCTCCAAAGAGTTTTCGACGAAACACTATGTTCCGTTCCTCGATGCCTACTGTCAGGCACTGGGCCACAACGAATACTATGAACAGGTTCTGAAAGTTATCACGCTTTTGGATCAGACGAATCTTCAGGGATATCGAATCAAAAAAGAGAAATGGTATGAGATCGACGATGTTCAGGATCTGAACAACGCCGAAGCGATTTTTGCGGAACCGGATCAGAAACTTGATCTGTTCAACAAACGATTTGGCGGATACTGGCGGTTCCCTTCGCTCATCGATTTCTGCTATCTCGTGAATCCGTACTTCCCGCCTCGCCGCCTTCTCGATGAGATGGAGTGTTATTTCCAGGAACTGATCGCCGATTATCCTTCTGGCCAAGGGGTGAACCGTCTGCTTGCATCGAAAATGTTCGGTGTCGGGGCGGATCAGATTCTTGTCGGTAACGGTGCGGCAGAGATTATCAAGGGATTGATGGAGATGCAGACCGGCAAAGTTGGTTTCATCTGTCCTACCTTTGTGGAGTATATGAATCGGATCGCTCCTGAGCAGCGGAAAGTATTCATTCCCACGAATAAAGACTTTACCTACACCGTGGATGAACTGATCCAGTTCTCTTCTGACCTCGACACGCTGGTTCTGATCAATCCGGACAATCCCAGTGGTCAGATGATCGCCAAAACCGAAGTGCTTCGATTGGCGAAATGGTTTGAATCCAATGGAAAACAGTTGATTCTTGATGAATCGTTCGTCGATTTCTCCGATGAGTCAGAAGCGAACAGTTGTATCAGTCGCGAAATTATTGAACAGTTTGCAAATCTCGTGATCGTGAAAAGTATCAGCAAGAGTTACGGTGTTCCGGGGATTCGTCTTGGCGTAGTTGTATCGTCAAACGGTGCAACCATGAAAGCTGTTCAGCAGAAACTCGCAATCTGGAATATCAACTCATTCGGTGAGTTTTTCCTTCAGATTATCGGCAAATATGAAAAAGAGTACGCTCGTGCCTGTACGCAGATCATTGCGGAACGGAACCGTTTCTTCAAAGAGTTGTCCGAAATACCTTTCCTTCGGGTGATCCCTTCGCAGTCGAACTACTTCCTTTGCGAAGTTACCACTCCCTATACGGCTCGTTCGTTAACGGAAAAACTGTTGGTTGAAAGAGATCTGTACATCAAAGACAATACGGGAAAACTCGGATTCGAAAATGGTGAATATGTGAGAATTGCAATTCGCAACAAAAAAGACAACAACAAACTGGTGAAAATGTTGAAAAAGATTTAACCTTCAGTTTGTTTGGAATAGTTTTGGGGTAACTACTCAAGTGCCATTGTTAAAGCAGCAATGTTGTAACCGTATGATATTTAGCCAACTCGTTTCAAGGCTCCAGCCTTGGAACGCTGACCGTGAGGCTCTGCCTCAATTAATCGAG
>DYSA01000268.1 GCA_020726425.1 Fibrobacter succinogenes
TACTCGCTTACGCAAAGGGTATTGAATGTCAAAGTAGGGAGAATGTTAATAAAGTTTTTGGGAGTGTAAACACAGCTTTTTCTAATCTTCAAACCGGAATTGAAAAAACACAGAACAACTTAAATTCTTCGGTAGAAGAACTAAATTCCGATGTGGAAAAAATCAAAAAAACATTGCGTGGATCAGGCAAAATACTGTTTCGAGGAACGGTGTCATTGTATTCAAATATTCTTATTGCGGTATCACTTTTGATGGCATTTTTGTTCGCAGATTTGAGCTTGAAAATCACGTATTATCGAGCCAATAATTCTCTCATTTTTTCTGGGTTTGAACACCTAAATTTATACCTTATTGGAATCGGTGTAATTATGATTGTAATCTTCTTTTTGATTGAGTCTGTTTTTAGCAAGGTACCGGATTAATGGTTACAGTTTCAAAAGGAACTGCAGCAAAAGGAGCCTCATATTTTGCACACGATGATGTGCGTGCCGGTGAAAATTACTATACCGCTCAAGCTGGTATGTGGTACGGTTCTGGAGCAGAAGCACTCGGGCTTCGTGGGGTTGTTCAGAAGGAAGAGTTTTTCAAAGTTCTCAAAGGAACGGACTTGACGGGTAAAATTGCTCTTACTCGAAATGCTCAAAAAACAGATGAAGAGAATAAGCGCGTTGCATATACGGACGTGACCATTTCGGCACCGAAGTCAGTATCTTTGATTTCTGTTATTGATCCCAGAGTTAAGGATGCTCATCGCAAAGCCGTAGAAGTTACGCTGGCGGAACTGGAAGAAAATTACTCTCTCACTCGTACCGGCACAAACGGAGTAAACCAGTACAACACAGGATCGATGGCTATCGCCGCTTTTGAGCATGAAGAGAGTCGTGACCTAGATGTTCAGCTTCATACCCATTGTGTGATCGTTAATGCTACAAAACGAAAAGATGGTAAATGGGGAGCATTGGAAAATAGGCCGATTCTTCAAGATCAAAAACTTCTTGATCTGACATACCAAGCGCACCTTGCTCGCGAACTTAATTTTCTTGGATATGAGACCGTGCGCAGTACACGCAAAGGTAAGAATAATAAAGAGATTGATGCCGTTGAAATAGTTGGAGTTTCAGATGAGCTCATAGATCAGAACAGCATGAGATCCAAGCAAGTAAAGAAGAATGCGGAAGAGAGATCTGAAGCATGGGAAAACCTTGAACAGCAATATTTAGAAGGTCGTATCAATAAGAAAAATTACACAATGTCAAAAAGGAGTCTTATCACCTATGATAAAATGAACTCGCGAAAATCTAAGGATTTAGAAAGTTCACTTGGCGATATTGCAGTACGTCGTAATCGGGTCCAATCTTCACTTGCTGATTTTAAAATCCCGAAAGAGTGTCCATTAGTCAATTCGAGTTATGAAGTAAAAGCTACCGTGAAAAGTGCAGTAGAATCAATCGCTGAAACGGAAGCGGTCTTTGATAAAAAAATGATTTTGAAAACGGCACTGTTGGCCAGTATTGGTACCGGAATTACTGCGAAAGATATTGCGAGTGAGATCAAAACATTTACGGTCGAATTGAGCCCCAATGCGTTCACAACACAAGAAATAATCGATTCTGCGCACAATGCAATTGCCATTGCAAAAGCAGGAAAGGGGAGAGCTGTTCAGCTATCTTCAGATGCAACCATCGAAAAATATCTCCGAAGAGAAGAGATTAAAGGCGTGACCTTCGCTCAAACACAACGAGATACCATCAAAACACTCTGTCGTAGTAATGATATGGTGAACATCTTGCAAGGTAATGCGGGAACGGGGAAAACATTCGCTGTAACTCACATGAAAGCGATCTTAGAACAAGACGGTTTCGTACTGCGTGGGCTCGCGCCTACGGGAAAGGCGAGTGCTGGTCTTGCTGAAGCCGGCCTTGAATCTTCGACGCTTGATTCATTCTTCATGAAAAATCAAGAAATAGCCCGTGGCAAAGAGGTGTGGATAGTTGATGAGTGTTCCATGGTTGGGAACGTGAACATGGCTAAGTTACTCAAAAAAGCGGAAGCTAATCATGCAAAAGTGATTCTTCTTGGCGATGTCAAACAGCTTCAGGCAGTTAGTGCCGGTCGTGCCTTTGGCGAGTTGCAGGAATTTGCGACGGTAACACGATCCGACATGGCTGAAGTTGTTCGACAGAAAAATGAACTTATGAAGAGTGTTGTGGCTCTTTCTACCGAACAACGAGGGCATTATGCGCTAAGCCTGATCGCAGAGAAAACGGGAGTTCGGATTATTGCGAATCAAGAAGATCGGCTTAAAACCGCGGTTGCGAGTGTATTCGAAACAAGAAAATCGGGGCAAAGTGTTGTGCTTCTTGCGCAAACGAACGAGATTCGAACAAACGCAAATGAGTTGATCCGAAAAGAACTTATATCCCGTGGGGAAATAGGGGAGTCGCAACAACTGTGGACATTAGCCAATACGGGAGCTTCTGCCCCTGCACGGCTTAATGCTTCAAGTTATCGTAAAAATTACCTCGTCAATTTTTCGCGGGAAGTTGCAGGTATCCCCAGCGGAACTCAGGCGAGAGTTGAGAGTGTTGATATTGCCAAAAATGCAATTTCGGTTAGTTATCGGAACAGGAATACTCAAAAGGATGAGTTAACTACGATTCCTGTTGGTAAGCTTGGAAGTTCTTTGCAGATTTATAGTGCAACACAAAAAGAGTTTGGAATAGGTGATGAAATAATCTTCTTAAAAAATGACAAAGGTCTTGGCGTGTCCAATGGTTTGACCGGTAAGATTGCGGATATTGATTCCAATGGCAAACTTCGAGTACAAGTTGGAAATAACTATGTTACTTTTGGTAAAAACCAATACCGTTACTTTGATTATGCGTATGCTATGACGAACCATAAAGCTCAGGGGGCAACATACGACCAAGCGGTGATTCTGTGTGATGATTCTGGGAGAACCAATGCTGAAGAGTGGTATGTGGGAGTTACCCGTGCTCGCCATGGTGTAATTGTCATAACAGACAATCTTGAAACGATGAAAGAACGAGTGCAGGTATCTCAGCCGAAAGAGTCTGTGTTAGATCACAGTGGGTTAGATAATCGTGTAAACTCACGGGTAGAAGAACTTGTAGGGGAGAAAAACGTTCTCCGTCAGAAAGAGTTGGCTGAAGCTCGGAAAGTTGCAGAGCAAGCAAAGCAGGCTGAATTAGCCAAAAAGAATGCAGAAATTGAGGCGAAAAGAGTCGCAGATCTTGAACGCTCTAAAAATGCTCCGAGTAGGGGCTTTTCTCGATAATTGAAAGGTTGAGTTTATGAAGAATTACGCAAAGATCATTGAAAATAAAGAAGAAAGGTGTTTTGAAGTGTCTTTTCCTGATGTTCCAGGATGTTTTACATATGGGCATACTTTGGATGAAGCGATTGAATATGCTGGTGAAGCACTAAGCGGGGTAATTGGTTGCATGAAAGATGATGGTGAATCATTGCCTGAAGCGAAAGTATACGAGGGTGAAAACTACTATTCCATAGAAGTCGATTTTGAGACACCATGGGAAATTATTCCATGAGGATGCCTTGAGTATCAGCAACTTCTCTAACTCGTGAGATAAATGAATCGTAGGTTCCAAGTTGCGTGAAAGTTTTTGTTTCTACATCGACAGGAAAATCAGCAGAGGCCAAAATAACCGCTGGATTTAGGATTAGATTTCCTTCAAAATTTAGAAGTCCGACTTTTTCTCCTGCCGGTGTGCTCAAGAATCTCCCCATGGCGATATATCGTGTTAGGATTTTACTGTAGAGCCTCTGATTCTGTCCTGACTCTTTGAGATATTCAATCGCTGCGAATGCTCGAATATTGATATCTGGATTGTGTGTAAGATTGAAACTACTGATCGTTCCATCTTCTTCCGTGACAATGAAGCTATCGCAAGTCTTTATTTTATCATGACCTATCATCATGTACTTCGGGCTTTGGATTGCGTTAATGGCACCGAAATAGGTTTCTCTCTCCAATGGCTGTAAATCTTCAGATTTCATTGTCACTCCTTTGTTGTAAATCCAAAATATAA
>DYSA01000269.1 GCA_020726425.1 Fibrobacter succinogenes
ACCTTCGTGCAGGAATCGCATCCCCGGCAAACCCAGAATCGCCAGCCCCGCCGCCCGATTTTCCGCCGGGGCCAGTTTCGCGGCGACGCGCGGCTCATCGTGGTTTTCGAGAAAGTGAATGCTGTGCGTCACGTAGTCCGGCGGCGCGGCGAAGAGTTTCCGCTGTGCCTCGGCAGGATGATGCCCGAGCAAATCATCATACAGCGCCTTGTCGTAGGTGTAATCAATCTCATAGGAGTGAGAACCGGTTCGTTTTTCATTGGTCAAACGATAGAGTTTATCGTAACTGTAGTTCACCTTCGAACCATCATTTTCGGTCACGGAAGTTCGAATTCCCGCACGGTTTAGATCGTAGGCAAAACTACTGATCACGGCACGGTTCGCACCGTAGTTGGTAACCTTTGTCAGGCGATTGTTCAGATCGTACTGGTAGCCCGTTGAAGTTCCATTGCCAAATGTCACAGAGTCACGAGTTCCCACTTTGCTGAAGAAATATGAGGTCGTGTCGGTTCCCTTGATCGTTTTGGTCATGCGGTTCAATTTGTCATAGACAAACACCGTGGTATCAAACGGAGTGATCGTTTGGATCTTGTTCCCTGTAACATCATACTCATATCCGATAAAGGTTCCGTCGGGATTATTGACGCGAATCTGGCGACCACGGGAGTCGTAGTTGTACGCCGTGGTTCCGCGATAATCGACTACGGAATCAACCTGACCGGATTTTCCGTAGAACGTGTTCACCGCGTGGCCGGAGTATTTTTCAAGATTTCAAAGAACATTCTGTTAGAATTTGAACAACTCAACTCCATCAGTGTTAATTAAAAATGTCCCATTCTCATTACGCACACCAGCAAAGCCGTCCTCAAATGGGAACATGATGTGATCGTATATAGCGGGGATTACAATTTCAGCATTCGTATTCATGAAGCCTATCTTCTTGGGATTATCAGGCAAACGAAATCCCGCAAGATTTTCTGAAAACTCTCGTAAATAGTCATACTTTGGTTCGATTATCCACTCACCTGTCTTATCAATAGCTCCCCAGTAGAGACACCTTTTTCTACTTTCAGATGCAATGGCACGGCCGCAGGAAAAAGTTGCTATTGTCATTTCAAATTTAAATGGTATTACTTCATTGCCACTATGATCAATAAATCCTGCTAACTCGCTTTTTTTTACTTTCTTTGTTACCCCTGCTAATCCTTCGCTAAAATTACGAGCAGTGGTATATGCAGGTTCAATGTGCCATTCTCCTTTTGTATTCCGATACCCATTTACGAGTTCCACATTTGAACATGGCGTCAGTCCTTCTGAGAATGGGGCAATAATCCGTGGACCAACATCGTCGATAATTATATTTTCGTTGAGGTCAATAAATGAACTCTTTCTCCCACGCTCAACATCAACTCCCACAAGACCATCAACAACGGAAGTCATTCGATGATATTTTGGCTGAATAACAAAATCCCCATCATGATCTATCAGCCCCCAGAGTAGGCCAATTTTGACGGGGCAATACCCGTTCTGAAAGGATTCTATATCATCAAATAAAAATCCTATTTTCAAATTTCCTTGAATATCCATAAACCCATATTTATTCCCGTCTGAGACACCTGCAAGCCCCTCGGTAAACCCGCGTGTTCGGTCATAGGGTGATTCGAGAATTGTTTCACCCTTTGTATTTATATAGCATTTCTTATCCCCTATTTTTATGGGATAAAGTCCTTTACCACTATTTTTCATATCATAATCTCCTTTACAGTACATTCATCAACAATTTACTGCCCTTGGACGAGGGATCACACAATTCAACGGCAAGATCCAGCAAGGCGTCAATAAGCATATCCTGAGCAATATCAACACCAACCTCTTTCACAAGTTTTTTGGGGTCTATCCTTGTTTTTAGAAAATCAATCACAAAGTCAGGGTACTCTTTAGAATGTGGTCCTTTATGCCCCGGAATCGCCACTCTGTTTGCCCAGTGGTTCAGATCCAGTCCTGCGGGGCCAAAAAAATCATCATCAAATGTCTTTGAGAACTTATCACCTGCTTTATAATTCTTGTTTGTTGCCATCTGATGAACTGGTGCTTCATGATTCGCCAACATTTTTGCACCTGAACAAATAATTTTTGCAAAGAATTTATTCCCCTGTTTACGAGTAGACTTTATTATAATCATCTCCCTACCAGCTAACTCATTTCTGATATTTACAGATGTATTAAGTTCTGCAGTTGTGTAGAAACCACTTGGGTCGAAGAAACTTATTGGGCTGGGATTGGCATAGAGATATCTATGTAAACTAATGGGTTCACCAATATACCCATTTCCTGGATCCACACTGATAAACAGCCCCGCTTCCGGAGTCATCCATCTTGCCCGAAGGTAGTAAAATCCAGAATTCGGATCGAACGATTCGCCCACATACTGGAACTTATTTTTGGTCGTTCCGGTTCTATAAAGTTCTTCGCCAAAAGCAGTATAGCCATAGCTGTCAGTCACTTCTCCAACCGAATCGGTCAACTGACGGATGCTTTCCTGACCATCAGCAAGATACCAGTGAACCATTCCGTTATCCTGAGCAATTCTTTCAAGACCGAAGGTATAGTTTACTGTATCCGTTGAAGAGTACTCACCGATCACCTGCGGATAGTCACGATACTCATCAACCAGAAGATTCGTGCCGTTCTCTTTAACCTTGATTCCACGGCCATTGTATGCATAGGTCGTTGTCAGCGAATCGGTCGCAACCTGATCCAGTCGATCACCATCATCCCAACGGTAGCTTGTCGTCTTACCGCCTTCACGCTTTTCAGCCAGACGACCGGAAAGATCATAGCGATATGAAACAGTATCGGTTCCGGTAATCTCTGCAACAATCTGATCACGATTGTTGTAGGAATACACCGTTTCAACGCCGTCTCTTGTCTGAGTCAGACGGTTTCCGACCGCATCGTAGCTATAAACAATCGAATACGGATGCGAACCGGTTCGAGTTTCCGAGACCAGACGATTCAGTTTGTCATATCCATAGGCTACCTTTGAACCTTCATATTCAGTAACCGAAGTGCGAATTCCTGCACGGTTCAGCTCATAGGCAAAGCTCGAAAGAACGGAATGGTTTTTCCCATAGTTGGTCACTTTGGTCAGACGATTCAAGATATCAAACTGATACCCTGTGGAAGTTCCATTTCCAAAACTAACCGAATCACGATTGCCAACGGCATTGTAGTAATACGTTGTCGTGTCAGTTCCATTGATCACCTTTTTCATCCGTTTGAGCGGATCAAACTGGTATCGAGTTGTATCAAATGGGGTCAGAATCCCGATAATATCTTTATTGGCATCGTACTCATATTCAATGAATGTTCCATCGGGATTTTTCACTTTCATGAGCTGACTACAGCACGGCCCATATTCATACTCAGTAAGCCCCAAATGAGAAAAGTCAGATTTCGCTTTGCCCGAAGCAGTGTATTCGGTCTGGACAATGTGTCCGCTGTTTGAATACTTCCGTTCAGTTTCTCTGTTCATTTTGTTGAATGTATAGCGAACGGTATCCGAACCAACGACTTTTTCAATAACATTATCAAGAGCGTCATAGACATACTTTTCACTGTTCACCACGCCATCAACGGCAGGGTATCGAAGTTCGACCATACGACCTTTTTCGTCATAGACAAAGGAGGTCGTATCGCGGTTTGCATTCACCTGAGCAATCTTACGACCAAGAGAATCATAGACCGTACGAGAAGCATTCAGCAATGGATCGGTAACGGTCACCAGATTTCCAACAGGATTGTATTCAAACTTCGTCTGATTGTTTTCGCCATCGGTTTCAGCAACTTTCTGACCTGCCTCATCATAATCGGTGGTGGTAAACGAACCATCGGCGAAGGTGGTTTTGACCAGACGATCTGCGTTATCATAGAGATAGGAAGTCCGATGAGTCAACGCATCGATCATAGCCACCCGACGATTCAGGCTGTCATACTCATAGATCGTTGTATTAGGGCAAAATCGCATATTCAGCAAAATCCCGCCACATTTCCTCTGTAATATACTGT
>DYSA01000270.1 GCA_020726425.1 Fibrobacter succinogenes
ACGGGCATCGCAATCAAAATCATTGCCGGTTTTGGACTCAGACGGGCGTCGCAAACAAAATCATTGCCTGTTTTGGACTCCCATGAGATGAATAAGAAATCATGCGAATAGTAGTTTTTAGACGCAGTTTCGATAGTGTTCTATTTTTTGAGGAGTGATCGTAATTGCATCAATGCGAATAGGAATATCAACAAGCTCGTGATCGCGAAGATAAGCCTGAGCAACGCGAGCGATAGTGGTTCGTTTTTTGGGGGATATTTTCCACGCCGGATCACCGTAGACCAGCGTTCGAACCGATTTCACTTCAACAAAAACCAATTCGCCTTCGGGAGAACGAGCAATCAGATCGATCTCACCGATACTAATTCCATAATTGCGCGTGATAATTTCATACCCTCGAATCAGAAGATATTGAGCTGCAGACTCTTCGCCCGCAGCTCCAATTTCACGACTGTTCGCCGAATCATTCATCGTGCAAATAGTGTATAGAGATAGAGTATACCAATAAGAATCAGTGACAACCACTGCTGACGGAACGTTTCAGCCCAGAACTCAGAGGACATCAAATCAAATGAACCACTCCCCGCTCCACCGCGACGGCTGTCTTTGCGTCGTTCATCATTTCGACGATCGGTGATTCGATTATCCGGCTCTTCGGGCTCTTTTTTTATCAAACTTTCAAAGAGATTTGATTTCTCATCCACCACAACGGTGTCCAGATCGTTGAGCATTCCTTCGATCGACTTATAGCGATCCTTGCGATCTTTCTTAAGCGCTTTCAGAATGATTAGTTCTAACCGTTTGGGAATATCTTCGCGATTTGTTGAAGGTGGAATCGGCTGATTATGTACCTGATTGTACGCCACTGACACGGGATTTTTCCCCGTAAATGGAGGATTTCCCGTGAGCATTTCATAGAGAAGAATCCCCAGCGAATAGATATCGGTTTGGTGATCCAGTTCTTCGCCTTTGGCCTGTTCTGGCGACATGTATTCTGGTGTCCCAATGGCGATTCCGGTCAACGTAATTCGATTTTCACGAGCGATCTGGGCGATACCGAAATCGGAGATCAGGCAGGTTCCATCGCGAGTGATAAGAATGTTATGGGGCTTTATATCGCGGTGGATAATCCCTTGGCGATGCGCATACAAGAGACCACGGCAGATTTGTTTGGCAAAATCCATGACGATATAAACCGGAAGCGTTTTCTTTTTTTGAAGAATCTGATCGAGAGTAGATCCATCGACAAACTGCATTGCAAAAAAGTGTATGCCGTTCTCTTGTCCAAACTCATAGAGAGACACGATGTTATTGTGGTTTAACCGAGCAATGGCACGGGCTTCTGTTTCAAAGCGCGCAATGGCCTCGTCGTTGGCACTTCCCTGATCTGCCAGAAGTTTCAGCGCAACTGTTCGCCCAAGTGGTTCTTGAATCGCCTTGTACACATCTCCCATTCCACCTTTACCCAAATGACCGGTGACGCGGAAGTTCGCAATTTTTTCAATTGCCGGCATAGATTACCTCAATACAATTTCAATGATTTTGTCAATTTTTTGTACGGTTTCGTCGAGATTGTCGTTCACCACAAAGAAATCATACTTTCCTTCGAACCGAGCGTAATCCTGCTCTTTGCGCGCGTTGGCCAAACGAACGGCAATCGCTTCATCGGTGTCGGTTCCCCGTGAACGCAACCGTTTTTCCAGTTCTTCCCACGTGGGCGGTTCGATAAAGATTCCCTGCGCATCGGGATAGATTTTATCCAGTTGCGCTTTCCCCTGAACATCAATGTCGAGCACCACGATATTTCCTGCTTCAACCTGCTGATCGATAAAGGTTCGCGGGGTACCATAATAGTTATTGTGAACCAACGCCCACTCGACAAATTCACCTTTGTCAATCAGCTCTTTGAACTTTTCCACGGAATAGAAGAAATAATCAACGCCATTTTTTTCAGATCCCCGCGGAGCGCGCGTTGTGGCGGAAATTGAATGGATCATGTTGGAACGACGTTTTTTAAGTTCACTGATAATTGTACTTTTTCCCGCTCCCGAAGCTGCAGAAAACACAAGAATTAAACCCTTACTCATTGCTCAGTTCCTTTTCCAGCAGATCACTGCTGATTGAATTTTTATCTTTTAAAATTTTATTTCCTCGGGTCACTTTACAGAGTGAAACATGAAGATTTTCAGCTATTGCTCGCTGCGTTTTTCCTACTTTAAGCTGGCGCATCAGTTCCCATCGAAGGGTTATTGCTTCTCGTTCTCGTTCCGTAAGAAGTTCATGAATCAGCTTTTCCATGGCCGATTCATCAGTGACACTACAGAGAGCTTTGATCAATCCCTTCATTGAAAATCCTTCGCCACGGACTGATCAGTTTCGAACATTCCATATCGTTCTAAAAGAGAATATCCGATCACCGAACAGGCAGTTGCCACATTGAGTGAATTTTTAAAGCCAAACACGGGAATTTCAATAATTTTATCACACTGTTCTAATATTTCGGGATCAATCCCCAAAGCTTCATTGCCGAAAACCAGTGCCACCGCTTTGGGAAGATCTGCCTGTGTGTAGAGTTCCGAACGAGACGTTGTTTCGGCACCCCACACGGCGATTCCCTGTTCTTTACAAAACTGAATCGCTTCGAGAGTGGTTTCAAAATGGCGCCAAGGAACGAAGTCTACGGTTCCCATGCTAGTCTTGTGCAGTTTTTCATGAGGTGGATACGCGGTGTATCCACAGAGAAAGAGCCCAGAGATTCTCATGGTGTCGCAAAGACGAAAGATAGCACCGACATTAAAGGCACTTCGAAGTCGATCAAGAATAATGTAGATCGGTGCTTTGGGCAGATTTCCGTACTCTTCCAACGTAAACGAAGAATCGAATGTCCGTATTTCAAAAGATGTTTCCATATCGCCAATTTTTAAAGCCACAACGACCGTCCCTGCTTGTATATTTTCCTGCCTTCAAATTGCCGGAGTTTCCGGTTATTTCGAATGATTTGGTAGCAGGTTTATGATTTCGGAGGTTTTGTGAGACGTGATAAAATAGGTATTGCAACATCTCTCTTCAAAGAGAATGACTTTGATCCTATTAAAACAGTCGAATTTGCACTGGCGAACAAGATTTCTATTGTTCAATTGTATCTTAATCCGCAACTGGAATACGATTCGGCCCAACTGGCTGACCTTCACACTCTTTTTGAGGAAAATCAGCTAACTATGCTAGTTCATTCTCCTCATTATTTGAACAAAGCAGTTCTTGATGGTCACCATACGGCAGCACTTTCGAAGCTTTTCCCCGCTCGTTCTAAACGATATGTCGTTGTTCATTTTGATGAAAAATGTTCTATGCAGGAAGCTCTAAAGAGCGCGGAAGATCTCAATCGCGCCGGTTTTAGTATCGCTTTAGAAAATTTTTATCAGGGAAGAACCGAAAAAGATCTCCTTGAAAACATCAATAACTACATAACTCTGATTCGTCTGGCAGCAGAGCGTAAAATCGATTTGGTTCCGGTGATTGATTTCCCCCGGTTATTTATTGAACACTTTGCTGGATGCGCTCCTGCATTTCTGACAAAGTTGCTTCTTCACGGAATCTCACTGGCGAATCGCGATATTATTCTCCACATGATCGACACGAAAGATGCAAAATTGCGCCGCGAAGATTGGGTTCCCATTGGCGAAGGAATTATTCCCTATGGCGAAATCTTTGAAATGCTCGAAGAGTATCGGTTCAACATACTGTCGGCAATTCTTGAGTTTGAAGATGTCTCTCTCGGTGAAAAAAGTCTCTCCTACTTTTCTAATTAATCCGTTTATAACTACTCAGGTGGTTTCCAAACCAAAAGTTGGCTCCAGAACTCGTTCCAAGCGTCCTCGCTTGGAATGCCGCGTTCGAGGCTCCAGCCTCGCGTCACGACAGTGAGGCTGGAGCTTCATGCAGTGCGTAACAGGTCTGGAAACCTGTTACGACTGTTTATGCCAAGTTCATTGATTGTAAAGTACCTGAGTAGTTACATCCGTTTAATCAGTTTTACCAAAAT
>DYSA01000271.1 GCA_020726425.1 Fibrobacter succinogenes
GTTGATGAATCGGGTGATTGATCAAATATGAAGTACCTATTTCAGTCTATAGGATAGGTACTCCATTCTTCATTTTCATGTATGTCGTGCCCTTTCTGTAAAAAAAGCTATTGAAAAATCGATGCACAGCATTCGTTGTGGAGTGAGCAAAAGTGAACGAGACACCGTGATGAGCGGAGTGTATTTTACGCGTATCATTTTTGATGCAAATGGAATAGAATAGACGTTCACCTGCAATAATCAACGGTAAAGGATTTGTATGTTAGAAAAAGAAGTGACAAAAGGCGATCACCCAAAAACGAAAAAAGAGGCTGCGGTACTCTTTTCCAAAGGGCTCTTGATGGGATCTGCCGATATTATCCCCGGTGTTTCTGGCGGAACAATCGCTCTGATTTGCGGAATATACCACGACCTTCTTGCGGCGATTCAATCATTCAATGTCCGTGCGCTAAAAATGTTGTTTCGCCTCGATTTTAAAGGAGTTCTCGGTACCGTTCACTGGAAATTCCTCCTCGCCTTGGGTTCCGGCATTGGAATCGCAATTTTATCTCTGGCCCATACGATCAATTATCTCCTTGTCCATCAACAACCTTCGGTATACAGTCTCTTTTTTGGATTGATCGGTGCATCGGTTTACATTTTAGGAAAATCCGTAGAGTTTAAAAAGGTTCCCAACCTCCTTTCGTTTATCGTTGGGGCTGTGGGCGCCTTTTTTATTGTGGGACTTATTCCCACGGAAACACCGAATGCTCTTCCGGTTATTTTCCTCAGTGGATTTATTGCAATCTGTGCCATGATTCTTCCGGGAATCAGCGGTGCATTTATTCTCTTGATTTTGGGGAAATATGCCTACATTACCGGGATGCTCAAAAATCCTTTTGTTCCTGAAAATTTTCTTGTAATACTCATTTTCTGTCTTGGCTGTGCCAGTGGTCTTATGGCGTTTAGCCGATTCTTGAACTGGTTGCTCGATCGCCATTACCAGATCACTCTCGCCCTTCTTACCGGATTCATGTGCGGATCACTGCGCAAAATCTGGCCGTGGAAAGAGGCAGTTCTCGTGGATGACAAAGGGCACGTTCTCATTGAAAACAACCTTTTACCGACACTGGACACGGAACTTCTTCCGCTTCACCTTGTTCTTATTTTGGTTGGATTTGTCTTGGTGTTGCTGATTGACAAGCACGCTCAAAAAACCGCCGTTCACTAGATCGTTATACCGATTGTGGTGACGTACTACTGATATTTCCTCGCTGGACAGTTGTTCGGCGAGGTTTTTTTTTGCCTTTCTTTTACGCGCCCCGTGACAAAATTCACTCCTTTCCGTTGGGCATTTGTTTGTATTGTGGTGATAGAATCGTTGTTTCAAGAAATGGAAATATTCATTGCGGAGTCTGCAAATTTGTTGGGCGTATCATATTTTTGTGTTTTAATGATTAACATGTGCTAATTTGAGTAAAAATGTTGTACTTCTCATCAATTCTGTTCTGGTAAACAATTCAAAAGATCGAGGAGATCTTATGGCAAATCGTTTTCTCTTTTCTGCCGGTTTAGTGGCTTTTTCGGCCATTTCACTCTCTGGTGTGGAAGTTTCTGCAACGGGTTTTTTTAAAGTGAATGGCTCTGCAAACCTCACGGTTAAGCCGGTGACTCTGATTTCAGGATCAGCAAAAGATACCTCTTATACCTTTAGTGTTGCCGGTGGTGATTCGGTGAACTTCGTCCTTCCCACGGATAATCAAGTTTCTGTAATTTCAAAGAGTACGTCGGTAGTGAACACTCCCGAGATCCATCTTGCCCAGAATCGTCTCACCATTGAAGCCGGTGCTGCCATGGCGAAAAGCGCTGTTTCTCTCTCCACACTTTCCGGTCGCGAAGTGGCTCACTATACCACCGATGAATCGGGGCGAGTCACTGCGGAACTGGGAGAGTTCTCGCGGGGAATGTATGTGATCACCGCTCGTTCTTCGGCACATCAGTTTACCGCTCTGGTGAATCTTTCTGGAAACGTGGGATCGGTCAAGATGGCGGATGTTCGCGGATCGATCCGCGCTGAAATAGCTCCTGCATCATCGGCGACCTACTCACTCTCGGCGAAAAGTACCACACCAAATTTTGGCGATTTGAATAATCAGACCGTGATACTCATACCGGGAAAGAACGGAACAAAATCTTTCACGCTTCCTTCACAGACCAGCGATGCGGCGGAAAATTTCAAAACACTTCTCGATTCGGCAACCTATGACAAACTTTTCCCCAATCGCTACGGATATGGTCGGGCGGAAGAGGAGTGGAATCCCGGCTCTGTGGTCTCTTCCGATGGGCTCTTTGACTTTTACTCCTATCGTTCGTTGATGGCTGCAATTGCAGCGATCAGTGATGTGCGTGTGGAGATCTGGAACCGCGAAGGTGGAGGCGCTGACTACGCTTCGAAGATCAAATGGTTCAACCGAAAGACCGGCAAGACCAACGAGTTTATCACCAATGAAGATTACTTTGCTGAGTGGAATCTCGAGCTTGCGGAAGTAAAAACCGCAGATGTCGATTTCTCTAAGTTCTGTGCCGAAGGCGATCTGACGACGCGCAAACGGGAACTGGCAGCGTTCCTCGCGAATATTTCTCATGAAACCACCGGTATGGGAAGCGAAGATCCGGACAAGGATTGGGGACTCTACTGGCGCGAAGAGGTGAACTGGCAGAACGGAAGTAAAGAGTTGGGATATATCGACGCGAACAGCACCACCTACCCGCCGTTCAGTGGAAAATCCTATCACGGACGTGGACCAATTCAGATCAGTTATAATACCAACTACGGCCAAGTATCAGAGTTTCTCTTTGGCGACAAGAATGTGCTTCTCCAAGAACCGGAACTGGTTATCACTACGGACTCGGATAAAGATGGAGTAGAAGATGCTATGATTGCATTTCAGACCGGAATTTGGTTCTGGATGTATCCTCAAGCACCCAAACCTTCGTGCCACGATATTATGGTGAAAAACTGGAAACCAACTGCTGACGATATTGCAAAAGGTCGTGATAAATCTCTGTTTGGAATGACTATCAACGTGATCAATGGCGGTCAGGAGTGCGGCAAAGGCGATGGGCTCGACAGTCCCAAAGACCGAATCGGATTCTATCGCAAATACTGTGATTTTATGAAAATTCCCGTTCCCGCAAACGAGTATTGTGACTGTGGAACAATGGAGTATATTCAGTAGCCGTTCTGTTTGATTTTTGCAAAAAAATGAGTAGTCTTGAACAAAGGCTGCTCTTTTTTTTGAAAGAGTTCTCATCCATACGGAGATATTTATTCTCCACCTATCTGCGTCAGTTTACTTCCGAACTTTTACTCTTTTTGAATCTTGTGCATGATCGACAAAAGCTCGCGATTAAACATTTCGGGTTTTTCAAAGTGAGGATTGTGCGCTGCTTCGACGTAACTGAAAAACTGTTTTTCCGGCGCGTGAATCGAATTGAATAACCGTTTCGCTTCGGAATGAGGAGTCTGAAGATCCTCGGTTCCTTGGAAAATATAGAACGGAATTGCTAACGAATCTGTAGCGGTAAAGAGATCCGCCTCGTTCATATCGTCGAGAAGGTATTTCACTGAAAACATCAGTCCGTTAATCAGTTGTACCATTTCTGAAGGTGTTCCAAAATCTGCGGAGTAGAGGTAGGGAATGAAATAGGGGAGATAGGATGATTCGCTGTAGATTGCTCCTCCGAGTTTCATCACCGCTTTGCGAACGATCATGCGATGTTCTTTATTTCTATAGTCATAACTGCTGTCACTTCTCATTTTTTGAAATCTTTTTCACTAAGAACCTTTTTGTGACGTTTAAACTGTAACTTTCCACTTTTTCCCGTATCGTTTTGTGTTCTAATTCAGTGCTAAATAGGATGTTTACCGCATCATTAGCGATTTTATAACTTCGCGACGTTCTTTAAATTGATGTTACTACTCAGGTACCATGAAAACCCCTTTGTTTTGTAAGTGATTGATATCCCCTCAACTCGTTCCGAGGCTCCGGCCT
>DYSA01000272.1 GCA_020726425.1 Fibrobacter succinogenes
GTACTGATACGGTCGGTTCGGGTGTTCTAGTCTTATGCCCAGTTGCCCACATACAGAGCCTGATATCCAATTTCTGTTCGTCAGTTCCATCATTTTCTACACGCTTCTTTCAGATTCTTCCTCACGAAAGACACCCTTGCGTTTCACTATACGCTTCCTCCGACACTCGCGTTAGGGACTTGCACCCATTAGATATTTGGCATGCGTGGCACACATGAAAAAGCCACCTTGATTTCTCAAAGTGGCTTATCATTAATCTGCAATAAGGCGATTAGATTTGATCGAAATGAGTCATCGCCGGTTTTCCGATGCGATACACGTTAAACCCAATTCCAAACAGTTTCTGGTGATCCAGAATATTTCGACCATCAAAGATCATCGCTGGTTTTTCCATCGAATCGTAAATTTTCTGGTAATCGAGTGTTTTATAGAGATCCCACTCTGTAACAATTGCCACAGCGTGAGCACCTTTTGCTGATTCGTATGGATCCTGCTCATAACTGATATTTTTGAGGTCAGCAAGATCATTTTTCGCATTTTTCAGTGCTTTAGGATCAGAAACCGTGACCTGTGCATTTTCATCTGCCAGTTGCCGTGCAACATGAATCGCCGGTGATTCGCGGGTATCGCTGGTGTCTTTTTTGAATGCAAATCCAAAAAGCGCGATCTTTTTGCCGGCGATTGTATTGAACATCGCCGAAATCATCTGTTTCACAAATCGATCTTCCTGATATTCGTTCATAGTGATAACCGCTTCCCAATAGTTTGCTACTTCGGGAAGACCATTTGATTCAGCAATATAGACCAGATTAAGCACATCTTTTTTGAAACATGATCCACCGAATCCCACAGAAGCATTCAGAAATTTCGATCCAATTCGACTGTCTGTTCCGATTGCAAATGCAACTTCCTGAACATCAGCATGTGTTTTTTCGCAGAGCGCAGAGATCGCATTGATCGAAGAGATTCGCTGAGCGAGAAATGCGTTTGCAACGAGTTTTGAAAGTTCTGCTGACCATACATTGCTCGTGATAATTCGTTCTTTCGGAACCCAATTCGCATAAATGTCAACCATGGTCTGGCGAGCTTTACGACCTTCTTCGGTTTCCATTGAACCGATCAGTACGCGGTCAGGATTGTGAAGGTCTTTGATCGCCGTTCCTTCGGCAAGGAATTCCGGATTGGAAAGAACTTCGAACTTGAGTCCTTTGTCGTTAGCGTTGAGCACTCGTTCCATTGCTTCGGCGGTGCGAACCGGAAGAGTACTTTTTTCAACGATGATTTTGTTGGCTTTCGAAGCTTTCACGATGCTTCGTGCTGTTTTTTCCCAATACTGAAGATCCGAAGCTTTTCCTGCGCCGACTCCGTAGGTTTTGGTTGGAGTGTTCACGGAAACAAAAATGATGTCCGCTTCTTCAATACCCGCTTCAACATCGGTGGAGAAAAACAGGTTTCTTCCGCGAGCCTCTTTGACCACTTCGTCAAGGCCCGGTTCGTAGATCGGAAGTTCGTCGCTGTTCCACGCATTTATTCGGTCGGCGTTGATATCAACAATGTGCACTTTATATTGAGGACATTTCTGAGCGATAACCGCCATGGTTGGTCCACCTACATATCCTGCACCGATACAGAGAATTTTCTTTTCAAACTTGTCTGACATGGAAACCTCATTTTGATTGAAATATTTTTCACGAATAATATAGTTATCGCCTAAAATGATAGGCAGAACGGTTCTAGGGCTAAATTGTCAAAACAGTGACCTCTTTTTATCATCCCAAAAGATCCGTTGTTAATTTTGCTCTTAAGAGACTCTTTATGGCGTTTTTTTTACCCAAACCGACTATGAGCTATTAAGAAACCATTTTCCTTGCGAATTTGACACCTATTTCGACGCCTGTTTTTTGCGATTTTTTGAGAAAATCGGTAATATTTAGATTTACGGTCATTTTCTCAACTCTTTTGAAATAGGTGAGATTCTTCACATTTTTATCAATTCAATGATTGAATGCTCTTTTTTCAGAATTTCGGTGATTCTCTAAAATCGTGAACCGATGAAAATCTTCTTTTCCAAATACTATGAAATTCTGATAAATCAATTTATTCATCACGACCGAATCAACTTTGAATCACCTTTACAGTGTAAGACAAAATCAATCTATCTCTTTGGAGGTTTTTATGAATAACGCACTTTTAGCATCTGCCTTGCTTATTTCGATGGGTAGTGCAATCACCGCTCAGGATCGTATGCTGGAAAATTTCGATGGGAAATCTTCAAACTACGAATTTTATTGTGGAACAGACCAAGATGAAAAAGGGAAATCTGTCGGCACCAAATCGATTATAGGAACAGACAATCATCAATTACTTTTCACCTATTCTCTGAACAAAGGATCTTATGAATGGGAACCCTATGCATCGGTGGACATGGGAATCTGGAATAAACTCGATGCTTCGGAATATGAAGGTTTCCGTTATCGCTACCGCGGCGCAAAACACGCGATCGCCGTGATGACCGATGAGATCAAAGATTACTGCTGGTACGAATCAACTCAACCCGCGACGGATGGATGGAAAACGGTAACTGTATCATTTAAGAACGATCTTTTCCAGCCCACTTGGGGAGTATCGGTTCCGTTTAGTGCAAAAAATTTCAAAGGATTTTCGTGGCGGGTCAATGGGGAAACTGGCGATTCAGGAACGATCGAGATAGATGACATTGAACTTCTCAAAACGGTTCCCTTTGTTAAAAAGAACGACATGGAATTGAGTCCCGCTCAAATACCCGACCGAATCGCGATTCCTCAGGCGATGGCAAAACCAACGGCACTTCACAAGCGAGTTGACACATGGCTGAGTCGGGGAGTGTGTCTTCACAACTGGCTCGAAGAGGACGAGAAGTGGGATGGGAAGTTCGAGTACAACAAAGCTTCGATTGCCAAGTATGCTTCGCAGGGATTCAACGCGATTCGCTTGCCGATCGATCTGGACAGATGGGTGAACGGTCGTGATTCTGTGGTCGCAGGAACCAAACAGTTTTCGGTCAATCCAGAACTTTTTGCGATTCTCGATTCATTCGTGAATTGGACGAACGAATACAAAATGTCGCTCACCATTGACTACCATCAGTACGACAAAAGTCTCAATGTGAAAACAGCTATGGATCCGGGCTATAAAACAATGACCGCCAATCTCTGGAAATCGGTGGCTTCGTACTATGCCAAAAACAAGCGTGACAATATTTTTTACGAACTGACCAACGAGCCGGGGATCATGGATGATATTGCCAACAGTGTATGGCGTGACATGGCCAAAGAGATGCTCGATTCGATCCGCACTGTGGACACATTCCACTCAGTGATTTACGGCGATTCCCGCTGGTACGATATTGACAAAATGATCTATTCTGATCGTTTTGCTCCCGAAGATGGCAACATCGTCTATGCGTTTCATTTCTATGAACCGTTCATTTTCACTCACCAAGGAGCGAGCTGGACCGGCATGGAACGAACCAAGAACATTCCCTTTCCGTACGATTCGAAAAAGTGGTCCACTTCCATGTCCGACTTTGGCGTGACTGAATCCACCGAAGAGTGGATCAAGGATGGGTTCAAGGAGTATTACAAAACGGGAAATGCCAACGCTCTGTACAACGCTGTGGCGGAAGCAAAAATTTGGTCGATTCAGAATGGCGTGCCCGTGGTGTGTAACGAATTTGGTGCTCACGAACCGGGAGATCTGCAGTCGCGAGCAAACTTTTTCAACACCATGGGATCGATCTTTAAGGAGTTGAACATCGGCTATGCGGTGTGGTTCGGACTGTTCGATGAAAAAGAGAATCTGATTCCCGGTGTTGGATCTTCGATGGGGCTTATTTCTGTATCTAAATAACTGATGTTACGCACCCTAGCACATTTTACAAAAAGTGGTATACTGGTGTAGTGTAAACAAGAGGGGGATAGTATGGGCATGAGTATGGACATGAGCATTGACATTTATACTGACTACCTACTTTCCTCAGGCGGAA
>DYSA01000273.1 GCA_020726425.1 Fibrobacter succinogenes
AAAAAAATGGAGACCGGAAGGGGGTTCCGGTCTCCGGACGGGAGCTATATAAGCTCCCGCCAAACATCATCATCACACACATCCAAAAGATACATCAATTAGTTTTGTTTTGCTGATAAATTATAAAGAGTTATAATATTTTATGGTGTTTAATATCACACTTGATGTAAAAAGTATTGGACAAGCCTGAAAAGTAATGGTATTTGGTGGATTCTTGCGCGTCTATCCTGTTTGTGAGTGAACGTGTCAAATTGTATATTCCGACTGTTAATCAAATAAAAATCTGATGTATTTGGAGACGTAATGGAAAAGCAGTACAATCCTTCTGATGTAGAAGACAGAATCTATAAGAAATGGATGGATGGCCGTCAGTTTTATGCTGATTCAAAATCGCCAAAAGAAAAGTATTCAATCGTTATTCCCCCGCCGAATGTTACTGGTGTACTTCACATGGGGCACGCCCTCAATAATACTATTCAGGATGTATTGACTCGTTACAAACGCATGGATGGGTATGAAGCTCTCTGGCTTCCAGGTACTGATCACGCAGGTATCGCAACTCAGAATGTGGTTGAACGAAAACTTGCCAAAGAGGGATCTTCCCGCCACAAACTCGGTCGTGAAAAATTCCTTGAAGAAGTATGGTCTTGGAAAGAACAGTACCACGCGACCATTACTAATCAGCTCAAAAAACTTGGCGTTTCGTGTGACTGGGAAAAAGAACGGTTCACCATGGACGAAGGTCTTTCCACCGGTGTTCGCAAAGTGTTTGTTGAACTTTATAAGCAGGGACTGGTGTATCGCGGTAAGTATATCGTGAACTGGTGCCCTCGTTGTCATACTGCACTTGCTGATGATGAAGTTGAACATCAGGACAAAGAGGGTGCACTGTGGCATTTTAAATACCCATTAACTGATGGTTCTGGATTCCTTGAAGTAGCTACAACTCGCCCTGAAACGATGTTTGGTGACACTGCCGTTGCTGTAAACCCAAAAGATGATCGCTATATGCATCTCATTGGCAAAACAGTAACACTTCCGTTTATGAATACCGAGATTCCTGTGATAGCAGATGGGTATGTAAGCCGTGAGTTCGGTACTGGTGTTGTAAAGATTACTCCTGCTCACGATGCGAATGACTATCAGATGGGGCAGCGCCATAATCTTGAAAATATTGTTGTTCTCGATGAAACCGCAAAAGTTTGCGCTCCTGCTCCAGAAGAGTTTATTGGTCTCGACCGATTTGAAGCTCGATCTAAAGTTGTTGAAGCAATGAAAGAACTGGGTCTTCTTGGAGAGATCAAAAAACACGATCACGCTGTAGGTCACTGTTATCGCTGTTCTACAATTATTGAACCGTACTATTCTGACCAGTGGTTTGTGAAAATGAAACCGCTCGCTGAAAAAGCACTTCAAGCGGCGATTGATGATGAAATCACGTTCTATCCTTCGCGGTGGAAAAAAACATACATCGAGTGGATGGAAAATATCCGCGACTGGTGTATTTCTCGTCAGATTTGGTGGGGGCATCGCATTCCCGTTTGGTACTGCGAAGATTGTGGTGAAATCAACGTTTCTGAAACAGATATTTCAACCTGTGGAAAGTGTAATTCTACAAATCTTCGTCAGGATGAAGATGTAATGGACACCTGGTTTAGTTCATGGCTCTGGCCGTTTACTACAATGGGTTGGCCTGAAAAAACAGATATGATCGAAAAGTTCTTCCCTACAGATACTCTGGTGACAGCACCGGAAATTCTGTTTTTCTGGGTTGCACGTATGGTGATGTCGAGTCTTCATTTTACCGGCAAACTTCCATTTAAGGATATTGTTCTTCACGGAACCGTGCGCGCGAAAGATGGACGCAAAATGAGTAAGTCTCTTGGTAATTCAATTGATCCACTGGGGATCATTGAAAAATCGGGAACTGACGCACTGCGCTTCTCGATAATTATGATCACCGCTGCCGGTTCTGACGTGTACCTTGGCGAAGATACGTTCGATGTTGGACGTAACTTTGCGAATAAACTTTGGAACGCGTCTCGCTTCCTTTTGGGGAATATTGAAAATCCGGTGACTATTGACGCACTTCCTGCGCTTGCTGATCTGAAAAGTGAAGATCGTTGGATTCTTTCGCGCCTCAATAATGTAATCACGGAATATCGTTCTGCCATCGATACCTATCGGTTCAACGAAGCATGTCATATTATCTATGACTTTATTCGTCATGACTACTGTGACTGGTATGTAGAATCTAAGAAATCAGATTTCTATTCGCCGGAAACCCCAGAAATGCGAGATCGTGCTCTTGCTGTCGCAGCTTCGGTTCTTGCAGAATCTCTGAAACTGCTTCATCCGATTATGCCATTTGTGACGGAAGAAATCTGGTCCCATATTCGTGAAAAAGTGTCATTCCCTGCGGTGATCGATCACGAAATGATTATGCAGGCATCGTTCCCGAAATCGGATGTGTTAAAAATTGATGCCGAGTTGGAAGCGAAGTTCACTCTTCTTCAGGAAGTGATTGGCGGAATTCGAACGATACGTGCTGACAATAATATTCCACCAGAGAAAAAAGGTCGGACGATTATCGTTCCAAACACCGAAATTTCTGCTGCCTTTTTCGAAGAGTGTGGCGCCATGATCAAATCATTTGCTAAGATGGAAGAGTTGGTCATTGATCGTACTGGTGAAGTTAATAAAGATATGATGGGTTCTACTGTTGTGAAAGGCGAAGAGCTTTTCGTTGATTTGAAAGGCCTTATCAATGTCGAAGCTGAGATTGAACGAATCACCAAAGAGATCAATCGGATGTCGGGCATTGCAAATGGTATGCGTCGTAAGTTGGAAAGTCCCGAGTTTACAGCAAAAGCTCCTGAAAAAGTTGTTGCTGCAGAACGGGCTAAATTGGAAGGGGTAGAGGACTCGTTGGCGAAGCTTCAGAGTTCCCTTAAAACCTTCACGGGAAAGTAATAATGAGAAAATTGCATTTTCTGTTTGACTAACTGAATGCGATTTCCTATTTTATGCATAACAGGGCCTATAACTCAGTTGGTTAGAGTAGCCGACTCATAATCGGTTAGTCCTAGGTTCAAGTCCTAGTGGGCCCACCATTACTTTTTGCAGCATCTTTTTCGGAATGAGAAAGATGCTGCATTCGTCTTGATCCCAACCTTTTGGAGGAAATATGAGTATTGATCTGCAGTGCCTTGTTGATTTAGAGCGTCTTGACAGAGAAATTGCCAGTCTTGAAAACTCTAAAAAGGAATATCCTCGCAAAGTTTCTGAAATGGAAGCAGTTCTCCTTGCTAAAAAAGGTGTTCAGTCGGTTGCTCAGGGAAAATTGGATGTCGTTGCGAATGATATTCGTAAATGCGAACAATCTTTAGTGGACAACCAAGCTGGCCTTGATACCAGCCACGATCGTTTAAACATTGTGAAAACCAACCGCGAATACGATGCGATACTTCTTGAAATCACAGAGCGCAAAGAGATGATTGAGCGCGATCGCAAGAAGATTGTTAAGTTGAATGAAAAGAAAGCCACTTTTGAAAAAGATCTTGCAGAGGTTTCTGATGCATATAGTTCTCTTGTAGAAGAACTTCAGCCGAATATTGATGAATTGAAATTGAAAATCGATTCTATTGATGACGATGTGAAAGTTGTTATCGAAAATAGAGTAACGGTTGAAGCGAGTGTTCCTGAAGAGTTTTTGACGGAGTACAATCGCATTCTTGAAAAACGTAAAAATGCACGAGTGCTCTGTGTTGTTGATGATAAAAGTGTCGCTTGTAGTCACTGCCATCAGGTGATTAACGCACGTACTCGCAAAAATGCACTTCTGTCTGAATCGCCAGTTCTGTGTGAAAATTGTGGGTCGATTATCGTTTGGCAAGAAATTGAGATTGCTTCAAAATAAAACTTGCATATACAATTATCTGAATGTATCTTATAACTGTTCCAGATGAGTGCACCCATAGCTCAACTGGATAGAGTCCCTGACTACGAATCAGGCGGTTGGAG
>DYSA01000274.1 GCA_020726425.1 Fibrobacter succinogenes
CTGTTACGACTGTTTATGCCAAGTTCATTGATTGTAAAGTACCTGAGTAGTTACAGAAAAGGCTATGTACCCTTTAGCTGTGGGAAATTTTGAAATCCCGTTTTCAACTCGTTCCGAGGCTCCGGCCTTGGAATGCTTCTGACGAGGCTCTGCCTCGAGTACGTGAGGCGGAGCCTCAGGCCGGCATTCCCAGCGTGGACACTGGGAACGAGTGCTGAAGCGAGTTTTTGTCCCCCACTAACAACTGAGTAGTTACTATTGAGAAAGTGTCTGGTTTTTCAATCGCATATTTTCAATAAAGAACTGACTGCTTCGGGTATTGCGGATCACAACATCACCGGTCACTTCGACGCGATCACCAAAGGCGATGTCTCCTTGAACAATCAAGGTCGAACAATCCTTTAGCGAAGGTACGGATGTTCCAACGCGTTCTTCAAGATCCGGATAGGTGGCGAAAAACCGATCGTCCAACTGAACATTAATCGATGGCGTAGCATCGATAACTTCCTGAAGTTCACCTTTTTCGTTTAGTTCATAGCGATCTGACCAGAGAAGGAGAAGATCGTTATTCTTTTTCACCGGACGGAACCGATTCTGTTCAATTTCAATTGCCTCGGCACCAGCAAACAGAGAGATAGCCGACCCCATAGCCGTTTCAATCTGGAAAACCTCAGGAGACATTTTATCTGTCGGCGTGAGATGTTTTCTGTTTGCAATAAGCGGAAGTTCAATCTGCCCTTTTTCATCGGCGATTTTTTTCAACTGTTTCAGATTGATCCAAATCGAGTTCGAGTTGAAATAGGCGTAGTTTTCTGTCGATTCAAACAGTTCAATCTCATTTTCAGAGGCTTGTGCCCGTTCTCTAAGGATCAAGTTTCCTTTTTTGTCACGGGCGATATGGCCGCCTTTCTTGTCCATTTCACGACGCTGAACCACTTCCATAAGAAATGGCGTGTTTCGTTCTGCGAAATAGGTAAGAAGCGTTGTGTCCAACGTAGCTCCAAGATTGTCAATATTGGAAATAAACGCATATTCATACCCTTTTTCCAGCAAAGTATCGAGAATCCCCGTTGTTAAAAGTGCGGTGTAGATATCGCCGTGCCCCGCCGGATTCCACTCCGCAGAACGGTAATCGGGATGCGTTGCCGGTGAGAAATCTTTGGCCACAACTTTGGGATGTGAGTTATGTACAAACGAAAATGGCAATCCTTCAACGGCGATGTGCTGATTCGATTTCATCAGTTCCGAAGTGCTATCATCGGTGACGGCGGAGTTCATCAAGAGCAGCGGAATCGCTTCGTTTGTCGATTTCTGAAGGTATTCAATTTGATCGATAACGATGTCAATGAAACGCTTGTCGCCCTTTACCGGCAAAAATGATTTCGGACCGGTCAATCCCATAGATGTTCCGAGGCCACCGTTCAACTTGATCACCACGGTTTTTTTCAACAGTTCCGGCGTGGCAGAACGAGGTGTCAAATCGGCGAGACGGGGAAGTGAACCGTACGAGACCGAGGTAATATCTTTTTCCAAAATAATACCATAATCCCCAGCAGTTAATTTATCGTAATAGGTGAGAAAGAGATCAATCACACGCTGATCAATCTTGGCTTTCATCATTTTCTGCTGAAATTTTTCGCGTAATTCATTCATCGGAGTATCCTTTCATGCAGTATAATCTTCTATTTCACTATCTTAAAACGGAGTTGTTTCGTACACGTACTTAATCCACTGAGTAAAAAATTCAGTGTTTTGCGCGCGCCACTGATTAATTGGATTTTCTAAATTCACATGACGGGGCGGTTCTACATCGGAACGGCCCAGTTTCATGTCCCGGTTGTACTCTTCGACCAAACGATTTGCATCGTATTCAAAGTGACCGAGGTGCATTACAAATCGATGATCCGGAGTTTCAAATATGATCGCTCCCGCTTCATCAGAAACGCCGAGAAGATTGATTTCTCCGCGTGAAGAGAACTCCTGAATTGCCGATTCATCGCAACCGGCATGGCGGCTGTTTGGACACCAGTAGAGATCGTCCATTTCGCCGGTAATCGGATGGTTTGTGTCGATATTTCGTGTTTCAAACACACCAAAGAGCTTTTTGTCGTAGTTCACTTTCGGAACACCAACGTGATAGGCAAGTGCCAATCCACCCCAGCAGATTCCCAAGGTCGAAGCGATATTTGTGCGAGCGTAATCCATGATTTCCGAAAGTTCTTCCCAGTAGGTCACGTCTTCGAAAGCCATTTTTTCTACCGGTGCACCGCTGATCAGCAATCCATCGAGATGGCGATCTTTCACCGCTTCTTCGAACGAAACGTAGTGGCGGTCGAGATGATCTTGATTTGAACTGGAATAGCTGTGACTCTTGAGTCGAATCCAGATCGGGGTGATCTGTAAAACGCTGCGGCCCAACGGAAAAAGAAGATTAAATTCATAACTTTCCGCTTCGGGCATGATATTGAGAATCCCAATGCGAAGTGCGCGAATGTCTTGTTTTGCCGCGCGCCCCGCAGGGATACATTTTATGCGTCGATTCTCCAACGCTTCTTTTGCGTGATAATCATCGGGAATTACAATAGTCATAGGAACCTCTTCGTGGATCAATTCCGAAAGAGGTAATATATATGAATTTGAATCTCATTTCGACGAATTCAGTCAAGATTACGGCTCGCAAAATTCTCCTGTACCTGTTCAAACCGTTGAATAATCAATCGTATAAGTTCCATGTACTTGCGGACAAAATGATCCTTGGGATTCGAAAAAAGAGGAAAAAGGTGATACTCGTTCGAGTCGTAGGTGCCATTGCCATAGAGATGGTACAACTTCCCCACGTGCTGAAACCCTCGCACCGGCATGGTGGGAACGGGATCTTTTTCATGAGTGATTCGGTAGGCGTAGGATACGATTGAGGAAAACAGATTGTACCCCGAACGATTGAACACACGAGGAGCTCCGAACGTGTATGTCGAAAGATCAAAAGAGTCGTTGAAAAAGAGTTTTAGATCCAGAGTGGCAATGAGCGTGAGTGCTCCCCCGAGACTATGACCACAGATCGTTACCACTGGTTTTTGAGGACATGCCGCTTTTATTTCCGCCAGTTCGCGCAATATTTTTAAGCGAACCGTGCGGTAGTTATCGATGAATCCCGTGTGAAGCGCGATCTTATGATCTTTCCCTTCCACAAAGGGCCACTGTTTTTTCCAGAAACGTAAATCCGAAAACCAATCTTTTAACTCCACGGATCCTTTAAACGCGAGGACATACTTATTATCCCGGTCGAGCCGTTGAAAGATGTGCCCTTCGGTGGATGTTTTTTGATCGTAAAATCGAGAAATAACGCGATACTGATACGGTTCGATGGCGAAAACCTCTCCCTTGACATATTCCGGTTTCCCTGCCACTTCACAGAGATTGCTGTACCGAGAGAATTTTTCAAATAAAACGGCATCTTCCACTGGTGATCCTTTGCGATAATCAATATCAACATAAACATTCGAATTGGCAACCGATTCCATAACACAAACAATAGGGATGGACACCCAATCCTATAATATTGCTTCGCGCCCCAAATGTGTCATCTTCTGCTAAAACGACAAAGTGATTAAATGACTAAACGAAAGAGAATTACGTTTTGTCTTTTTGTCGATTAATCGTTTAACCTGCGACATATTTAGCCCGCGAATTAATAGTGTCGGCCTCCGGCCTAAATACATACAAATCGACACATGCATAAACGAGGTATCTCGATTTCCAACACCAAAACGGACACCGTGACAGTGTCCGTTTCTTCTGTTTGTTTACTGTGATTCTGACACAGATTTGCACTCTGACATTTCAAGCGTACTAAACATACAGTATTCCACATAAACATTGTTATACATACTATTATGAATTAACAAATAATCGTATAGACATGATGCCAGTTCGAAAAAGTACGGGATCAGAGGGAAAAGTACTTTCCAAGATTTTCGTCCGTGGACGACCCGATTTCAGACCACGGAGAATCCGTGGT
>DYSA01000275.1 GCA_020726425.1 Fibrobacter succinogenes
CTTTTAGCTTGAGGCTTTTAGCTTGAGGCTTTTAGCTTGAGGCTTTTTGGTCTCATGCCGAATTGAGTTCCTGCTCTATCTGGGTAATCGGGAATGTTAAAACGGGACAGTTTGCACCATCCCGTATTTTAAAAAATGTTGTAAAGAGATTTATCTCACAACAGATTTCATCGTCACTGATCCTGAAGCACCTGCAACTTTCACCAGATATACTCCCGAAGAGAGATTATTCAAGTTAAGCTTGTTGATCCCACTGTTCAATGTTGTATTTGAAATATTAGACATCACACGACCATTCAGCCCTACAACAGATACTGAATAATTTCCAGCCTTTGGAACATTCAGGGAGAGAGAGTTGTTCGTAATATTTTTGATAGCGATACCCGTTTTAGCAGAAACAGCAGCAGTACCAATTGACAAAGGAGTTGTTCCTTTTGCGCCGTAAAGTACCAAATCCTTAATTGTTAGCATTTCAGTCGTAGGTTCTGTTGAAGTTGTTACCATTTTAACTTCAATACCAACAATTTCAGCAGTATTAATCTGACCGGTAGCCTTTTTTCCGCTATATTGATTGAACTGGAACGCACTTACAGGAATTTTACCGCTATTTACGCTGTTTTTGATACTTCCCAAAGAAACTTCACGCCACTCACCATCTGCAGTCATAAGTCTCAACTGAAGTGGAGATGTCGTCTTATAGTTCAAGCTAATATGAGTGAGACCTTCGAAATAGCCAGCTTCTTCATACAATGCGTACCGAGGATCAGGGTATCCAGTTCCAGTATTCCCCTTAATCGAAATTGAGGCATCCACAATATCACCAGACACTTCTGTTTTCGTAGATGTTTCACCAGTAGTTGCATTGCCGTAGAATTTCCACACAGGTGAATCAATTTTTCCCGGAGTTCCAAATTTTTCACCTACTTGCATTGCTTGAATCTCTTCAATCAACCGTTTTCCTGTAACAAAGTGAACGCCTTTGCCAATACTCCAGTCAACCCACTCTTCCATAGATGTTACGCGATCTTTCCACGTATTCCATTTATTGGTGACATTTAGTCCATACGATTCTTTGTTCTGATCATTGAGAAGCGTTGCATAGTCATAGATCGGAGTATAGTAGTCGGTGTGAGCACCATAATGGATAGGCGCTTTGTTTCCGTCAAGGCGAAGTTGCGTGGTGTGCTGCATTGTAGCCAACCACTGAGCTTTTGTCATACCCCACAAGATGTAAAGGTTGAAATCGTACCCCGTGATCTTACCACCTGCAGCGTCCCAATCTTCAAACGATTCAATAGATTCTCCACCAGCTGCTGCGTCGATTTTTGCGTGATTTTCATATACGGCTTTGCGAATTGTCGGGGGAACAATGAATACATTACTTGGAATCTGCCACAATCCAGCCGGCAACGAATCAATTCCAACCCGTTCGCCGATTGAACGTTGATAGGTGGCATTCGGATTTCCGTTGTCCATCGTGTACGGCCAAAGGAAATTAGTACCATCTACATTTTCTTCATATCCATCTTCGAGACCACAGTCATATTGATAACCCAATTCGGAAAGCGCAAAATAAAGGCCAGAGTTGACTTCAAGTCGAGGTGCACGGAATGCGCCAAGATTCTTTTTTGCAACAGAAAGGCCCAAATGTTCATCGATAACGGTTTCAGAGAGCGCGATTGCACCTTTCCACGTCTCTTTTGCGATATACTTACCGGCATTCATTTTCCAACCCATTGTCTGCCAGTTATTACCTTGACGCTGACCAAACTCTTTTGCTTCATCGTATACTGTTCCCCAAGGCATTGTATCCAAGGCAGAATAGTCAAAACCATTGGTCGCTTTATTGTTGTTCCATTTTTCAAAATATGAAACAGGAAGCGGCGAGTTTGATTCCATGTGGTCAATCGTGTGGTTTCCGATTTCGTGTCCACCATCGCGAGCTTCCTGGAATGCATAGTTGATATATCCATCAGAGAAAAGCTTTGATTTTGCTTTGTCTTCATAGATGGGCATTTCACGTCCCCAAGAAACAGCAATTTTAGCGTGTGTCAAAGAGGGTGAATAATCGACAGGATAGAATTCAGCTTTTGGAACGTAATATCCAAGATCAGATTCGCGGCTTTGCCAATCAACTGGATAGGTGGGAACAAAAAGTCCCGAAATTACATTAAATGTAAATTGAACTTTAGATCCATCGTTATTTTTGCGAGAGAGCGTTGTTTCTGTTGGGACGATAAATTTCCATGCTTTGTACTGTTCGCGGATAGCAGCCTTATCATAGGCTTGAATTTGTGACCACGGAAGCTGTGTGTCAACCCATGCGGTACCATTGTGCACTTTTACAGTAAACACACCACTTACAGTATCGAGTAATCGCGGTGGATTATAGGTGTCAACGCTAACGGTAGTATCTTTGCCGGTAGAAGTTTTGATAGTTATCTGCTGCTTGCCCTGACTAATTGGCCAGTCTTCACATGACCAAATAGAATCATGATAAATTACAGTATCACACCCAGCCTGCGTCTTGGGAATATATCCCATAGTAGAAACCCATTTTTTGTAGGGATAAATTTTGGCACCTGACAGAGTATGAGCAGCCCAACTCATACCAATCTCTCCTTCGACGATACCTAACTCATTTTTATTTTTTGAAGTATTCCATCCACCCTCAGAACGCACACCATTAATCCAGTTTACAGAGGTAAATTGAAACTGCTGTGTTGTTGGACCTTCGTAGTTTGTTCCAGATTTTCCAGAATATGCATTGTCGTCCCAAATAATTGTGGCAAATTGCTTCACGTCAGCAGGTTTTTTCCCGCCAGGGGGATTTGATGATGGGAAATTATAGTTTGCAGCAATGACCGTTGATGTCATTACAGCAACAGCAATCATAGTTGCGATCGATCTCTGTTTCATAGTTCCTCCAAAGTGTAGCTCAAACACGAGCTCTATAAGCTTTCATTAAAGTAAGAGTTTACTCCAATTTTTATTAATTTTCAGAACTTTTTTTATTCACTAAACAGCACAACAAAAAACCTTTTTTAATTGAGAACAAACACAATACAACAATGCAAGTAGTACTTGCATCGACACAACATTGGATTATTTTGTATATTATAAACAAAGCAAAAAAAAGAAGGCAACAGTGAAACAACTTCTACAAATAGCAACAGTTCTATCGCTATTGTCAGGATGTAAAGATCAAACACCTCCTCAACAACCTGCAAATAGTGCAGTGTTAGAAAAAATCCAACAAGCTGATTCTACTTGGGACAGTAGAACCGGTGGAGATGCCTTTGTAGGAATGCACTCACATGGAAAAGATCTCGCCGTTCACGCGCACCAAGACATCAGCAAACAGAGAAGAATTCTCAAAGAATCAATCCACCTACTCCCAGAAAAGAAACAAAACTACCAGAACCAACTCGAAGAACGCCGCAAAATTCTTGAATCTAAAGGCCTTCTTTCTCGTGATTCTGAACCCAACAAATAGAAGTAGCCAGCACGAATAAAACTCGCATAATTGATTGTAATTGCAGATATTCCGGCGTAGTAACTACTCAGGTGTTAGTGGGGGACAAAAACTCGCCTCAGCACTCGTTCCCAGCGTCCACGCTGGGGATGCTGGCCTGAGGCTCCGCCTCACGTACTCGAGGCAGAGCCTCGTCAGAAGCATTCCAAGGCCGGAGCCTCGGAACGAGTTGAGGGGATATCAATCACTTACAAAACAAAGGGCTTTTCGTGGTACCTGAGTAGTAACCCGGCGTATAATTCTAAAGATACAATCACGAGAACTTGATACAACAGGAGAAACTATGGCGTACTGGCAAGACAAACCATTCTTGATTGACGTTCAGAGCGGTGACAAGAAAGCAATCTGTCGATGTGGAAAAACAGCAAACCCACCATTTTGTGATGGTTCCCATCGCGGATCAGAAATTACCCCCGAGGTTATAACATTTGAAGAGGAGAAAAAAGTTGCAATCTGCGGATGTG
>DYSA01000276.1 GCA_020726425.1 Fibrobacter succinogenes
CTTATTCAAACTCTTTCAACGCATCAAAATCTAGGGTCGCGAAAATATCTTTCAGCGTTTCCGCACGACGGATCATTACCACAGAACCATCGGTTCGCTTGAGAAGTTCCGCTGAACGAGTTTTGCCGTTGTAGTTGAATCCCATGGAGTGCCCGTGAGCGCCCGCATCATGGATCGCGATAATATCGCCGGGAACCGTTTCTGGAAGCAGACGGTCGATGGCAAACTTGTCGTTGTTTTCGCAGAGCGATCCCGCCACGTCAACGGTGTCCACTGCCGGTTCGTTCTCTTTGCCCAGAACCGTAATGTGGTGATAGGCACCGTACATGGCGGGACGCATAAGATTCGCCATGGTGGCATCAACACCCACGTAATGTTTGTAGGTTTTTTTAATGTGAAGCACTTCCGTGATTAGCCAACCGTAGGGGCCAGTCACCATGCGCCCACACTCCATTTTTATCTGAAGTGGATTCAATCCGTTTTTCAAAATGATCTGTTCGTACTTCTCTTTGATCCCGGAACCAACTTTTTCCAGATTCACCGCTTCCTGTTCTGGGTGATAGGGAATCCCAATTCCGCCACCGAGATTGACAAATTCAAACTCGACGCCGATTTTCTTGCTGATCGAAAGCACTTCGGTGAAAAGAATCTCTGCGGTTTCAATGAAATAGGTGTAGTCAAGTTCGTTCGAAGCCACCATTGTATGAAGGCCGAACCGTTTGACACCCCGTTCTTTACAGTAACGGTACCCTTCGATCAACTGTTCCTGAGTAAACCCGTATTTTGCTTCTTCGGGATGTCCAATGATCAGATTTCCTTCTTTTGCAGATCCGGGATTGTAGCGGAAACAGACCAGTTCCGGAAGTGCACCCACGTTTTCTTCGTAGTATTTCAGGTGGGAAACATCATCAAAATTGATAATGGCGCCAAGTTCCTGCGCCTTTTGGTATTCGTAGTCTGGCGTATCGTTGGAAGTGAACATGATCTGATCACCGGTGATTCCCAGCTCTTCAGCGAGAGTCAATTCTGCAATCGAAGAGCAGTCCGCGCCGATTCCTTCTGCTTTGAGAAGTTTCATGATAAAGGGATTGGGACACGCTTTTACGGCGAAGTATTCGGTGAAATCCGCCCATGAAAACGCGGCTTTTAAACGGCGAATATTCTCAATAATTCCCTGTTCATCATAGATATGGAATGGAGTAGGGTAGGTTTCTTTAATTTTGAGAATCTCGTCACGTGTAAAAGGAACTTTTTTATCCGCCATGATAGCCTCGACTTTTTTCAATTGAATGACCCCGCGGATCGGTTCCGGCGGGTTAGCCTAAGATAAATTGCGCCCGATTTTTTCTCAATGTGGATCACGGTTCTTCGCGGTGAAAGATTTTCCCTTCAATAGTTGGAAAAACATACTTTTAAGGATACATTTGTCGATTGTTTGAAAGGAAACAACATGAAAAAGCTTCTGATGATTTTGATAGTAGTGAACAGTTTGTGCGCGGGAAACATGACCGGTGCCGAAATTATCTCTGCGCCAACCATTGTTCAACTCAATGACAAATTGGCACGTTTGGTGACTGAGTATGTTGTTGTGGGAGTTTCTGAACCGGTGCAAGTGGGCAATGAAATCTGTGTGACTGTCTCCTTGGGAACGCCCCCGGGAATTTCCGGAGTGGAAATTGTAACCGCACCTTCGGTTCCGCTAATGAACACGATTCTTGCGGAAAAGGGATCCGATTATCCTCTCGCCGCAGTGTCGGTGCCTTCGCTGTTACTCGTTCCCGCTGCGACGGGATCGAAACCGGCAGCGACCAAGCAGCTCTGTGTTACGGTCTGCATGGGCAAAAAATAGTAGTCTCTTTTCTGTTTTGAGAAAAAGGGTGAACGTGATTTCACCTTTTTTCATATTTGGTATTCAAACATGATCACCGGAATAGTTCATATCGTCGTTTGGCGCGAGAACTATCAGTTGTGAAATGGGTACATTGATATCGCTGTTTGCGGTGAATTTTTCTCTGCCATTTGGATTCTTCTGAACTATACTATGGTAAAACTTTGAAAAGGAATAGTAATGAAACGAACAGTTCTGGCACTACTCATACCGATACTCGCTTCGGCGGAGATTAATTCTCACAATCAACAGCTCTTTCGGACGCTTAATCTGGGGAATTATCTCGAAGCTCCCAACGAAGGTGAATGGACGAACGGTGCAAGATTAACCGATGCTGACTTTAAACGAATCGCGGAAAAAGGTTTTTCGTCGGTTCGAATTCCCGTGAGATGGAGTAACCATCTCGATGACAAAGGCGTTATTAAACCGGAGTTTCTCGCGCGGATAATGGAAGTGGTTATTCAGGCAAACAGCTATAAACTTACCGCCGTTATCGATGACCATCACTTCGATTCTCTCATGACCAATCCCGATCTGTTCGAACCGGTTTCAATTTCAATCTGGAACCAGATCGGTGAAGCGTTTCAGAAATTCCCTGATGATTCTCTGTTTTTTGAACCGGTGAATGAACCGCACACACTGATGAATTCTGTGCGGTGGAACCAGTTTCACCCCAAACTTGTCGAAGCGATTCGCGTTAAAAATCCAACCCGTCCCATTATTATCGGCACCACGGGATGGGGAGGGATTACCGGGCTCAGAGATCTGATTCTTCCCAACGATCCGAACCTGATCGCCACAGTGCACTACTATTTACCTTTTCAGTTTACTCATCAAGGAGCTGAATGGGTGGAAGGCGGAGATGAATGGCTCGGTACAAAATGGAACGGCGACTTTCTCGAAAAACGAATTCTCACTGCCGATATCGATGAAATTTTAGCATGGAGCAGTGAACAAAAGCGCCCGGTATTTATCGGCGAATTTGGCGCATATAATCAGGCTGATCTCGATTCTCGCCTTCGGTGGTCCCATTTCTGTGCAAAGCTTTTTGAATCACGGAAGCTTCCCTGGGCGTACTGGGAGTATAGTCAGGGATTCGGGCTGTATAATCTCACAACAAATTCATGGAATCCCGGACTTGCAGACACGCTTTTGTCTGCTGATACGGCAACTCTGAAGATTGATTCCTCTTCGCTCTCCTTCGGTGACCAAATGGTAATCAACGAATATTTCACTGGGAAAAGCGGGTGGACTCATAATGTGTACGGCGGGGCCAAAGCGGTCTGCCAATTCACTGCGGAAGGTGCCGTTCATACGGTTTCTGAGTTGGGGCTTGAATCTTACAATGTACAACTCCTTCAGTCGGGCATTTCCCTACTGAAAGATCAGAAATATCTCTTGTCTCTCACCTTTAGTTCGGAAAATCAGATCCCCGTATCAGTGGGAATTATGCGGAAGGATTATAGTTCTGTCGCCAGTTCGGGAACCATTGTGAGCGGACAGAACAATAAAACGCTCGACCTGCTGATCACCCCCACTGCGGATGAACCCAATCTCACATTGGCAATCAATCTTGGCCACGCAAAAGGGACGATCACTCTGAAATCGATTTCTCTGAGACCAATCAATACGACTTCGATAGTTTCGGAGAATGAAATGGTTTGCAATCAATCGATCTTGTTTTCCGGGAGAACGATCTCGTTCGCTGAACCGATTCGCCAGAGTGCGGAACTAAAGCTTTTTTCCGCTCAGGGAAAACAGATCTATCGCCACACGCTCTCGGGAATGGAAAATCAGATCTCATTTCCCAAAGAGATTGCTCGTGGATGGTACGCCGTTACCATTACCGCTTCCACGGGTATTCTGTTTCGCGGCGCTTCGATGATTCCGTAAAGAAATGACCACTATCGGTTCTGGAAAGAGGGTGCCTTGGGGCACCTTTTTTATTCCCCATTTCTCGAATTTCCTCTGGAGAAATTCGGTCACGTTCCCCGACTGTTCGGACACGTTCCCCGACTGTTCGGATACGTTCCCCGACTGTTCGGATACGTTCCCCGACT
>DYSA01000277.1 GCA_020726425.1 Fibrobacter succinogenes
GGTTGGGGCGTTTTCATACAACCTCCCCGCCACGGATCACAACCAATCAATCCCAAATCAAAATCCGGCAGGATTTATTTTTCACCACAATAAATTGAGGCAGAGCCTCACGACCGGCATTCCCAGCCGGAGACTGGGAACGAGAGTGCATTTGTGTTCCCGTTGTGTCGTTGAATCATTGCACCGTTGAATCGAAATTAACAAAAGGAATAGATCATGAAAAACCGTTACGACCTGCTTCGCGAAAAGCTTCAACAGGAAATTCTCGTGCTCGACGGAGCGATGGGAACTGAGATTCAGAAATACGGACTGGTTGAAGCGGACTACCGCGGGGAGCGGTTCAAGGATAGCGAAATCCTTCTCAAAGGGAACAACGACCTTCTCGTATTCACCCGCCCCGACGTGATCGGCGAGATCCACACCAACTATCTCGAAGCGGGTTCGGACATTATCGAAACCTGTACGTTCAACGCCAACTCGGTGTCGCAGGAAGATTACAACCTCGAATCAATCGTGGCGGAACTGAACTACGAAGGCGCGGTTTTGGCGCGCAAATGCTGTGACGCTATAGAAGCGAAGACCGGTCGTCCTCGTTTCGTTGCCGGAGTTGTAGGGCCAACAAGCCGAACAGCTTCGATGTCTCCCGATGTTGAAAATCCTGCGTTCCGAAACGTGACCTTCGATCAGCTCGTGGAAACCTACTATGTGGCAGTGGAAAATCTGGTTCGCGGCGGTGTCGATGCGATTCTTATTGAAACCGTGTTCGATGGACTCAACGCAAAAGCGGCGGGATACGCGGTTCTCAATTACAACGAAGACAACAATGTGAACGTGCCGATCATGATTTCCGGAACGATCACTGATGCTTCGGGACGGACGCTCACCGGTCAGACCGCGGACGCGTTTTACACCTCGCTCATGCACCTGAAACCGATCACGTTCGGGCTGAACTGTGCTCTCGGAACCGACGAAATGATTCCTCATTTGGAAAACCTCGACAAATGGGTTGAGTGCGGGATTTCGACTCACCCGAACGCGGGACTTCCAAACGAATTGGGAAGTTACGACGAACCGGCGGAGTACATGGCGGGACAGCTCAGCAAGTGCGCCGATCGCGGAATGTTCAACCTCGTGGGCGGTTGTTGCGGAACCACGCCGGAACATATTAAGCTGATCTCTGCGGCAGTTCGCGGAAAAAAACCGCGTGCTTATGGCGTTCGTTCTTCCTATATGAGACTTTCCGGTCTCGAAACCATGACCGTGACGCCGGAATCGCTTTTCAGCAATATCGGCGAACGGACCAACGTCTCCGGATCGGCTAAATTTGCTCGCCTCATCCGCGAAAAAAAATACGAAGAGGCGCTTTCGGTCGCTCAGGATCAGGTTGAAAACGGCGCGCAGATTATTGACGTGAATCTCGATGACGCGATGCTCGATGCTCACGCGGAGATGGTTCAGGTTCTCAACTACTTTGCCGTGGATCCGGCAGTTGCGCGGGTTCCGGTGATGGTGGACAGTTCGCGCTGGGAAGTTATCGAAGCGGGACTCAAGTCGATCCAGGGCAAGGGCGTAGTGAACTCAATCTCTCTCAAAGAGGGCGAAGAGATCTTTATCGAACACGCCAAAACGATTATGAAATACGGCGCAGCGGTGGTGGTTATGGCGTTCGACGAAGTTGGTCAGGCGGATACGAAAGAGCGCAAGATCGAAATCTGTCACCGGTCGTATAAAATTCTGGTGGATCAGCTTGGGTTCAATCCTCAGGACATCATTTTCGACCCGAATATCTTTGCGGTTGGAACCGGTCTTGAAGAGCACCGTCGCTATGCAATCGACTTTATCGAAGCGACCGCGGAAATCAAACGACTCATGCCGGCGGTTCATATTTCCGGTGGTGTCAGCAATGTATCGTTCTCGTTCCGAGGAAATAATCCGGTTCGCGAAGCAATGCACAGCTGTTTCCTCTATGAAGCGATCAAGAACGGCATGGACATGGGGATCGTGAATCCGTCCATGCTTCAGGTGTATTCGGACATCGATCCGGAACTGAAACTTCGCGTGGAAGATCTCTTGTTCGACCGCCGCGAAGAAGCCACGGAACGACTTCTTGATTTCGCTCAAAATGTTGAACAGACCGGCCCGAAAGAGGCGAAAACGCAGGAGTGGAGAAACGGAACTCCCGCAGAGAGAATCAAACACGCTTTGGTTAAAGGAATTACCGATTTCCTCACTGGCGATGTGGAAGAGTTCCGCGCCAGTGTTCCGTCAAGCGTGCATGTGATCGAAGGGCCGCTTATGGATGGGATGAACTACGTGGGCGAACTGTTCGGTTCGGGCCAGATGTTCCTTCCGCAGGTAGTGAAATCGGCTCGCGTGATGAAACAGGCTGTTGCGTATCTCGCTCCGTTCCTCGAAGCGGAAAAAGGTGACAACGAAAGTTCGTCGGCAGGTAAGATTCTTCTTGCGACGGTAAAAGGCGACGTTCACGATATCGGTAAGAATATCGTCGGTATCGTTCTGAAATGTAACAACTACGAAGTGATCGACCTCGGCGTGATGGTTCCTTCGGAGAAGATTTTCGAAGCGGCGATCGAACACAAGGTCGATGCGATTGGTCTTTCTGGATTGATCACACCTTCGCTGGATGAAATGGTTCATATTGCCACCGTTATGGAAGAGAAAGGGATGAAAATTCCTCTGATTCTTGGCGGAGCGACCACTTCGAAAGTTCACACGGCGGTGAAAATCGATCCGTGCTATTCTGGGCCGTCGGTTCATGTGAAAGATGCGTCACTCTGCCCGGGTGTGGTTCAGAAACTTCTTTCCAAAACCGAACGCGATGGTTTTGTGAAAGATCTGAAAGCGGAGTACGCTCAGGTTCGTGAAGATCGTCTCGGCAAAACGAAGTCGGAAAAAGTGTCGCTCGCGGAAGCTCGTGCCAACAAAATGGTTCCGTCGTTTGATTCGTACAAACCGACCACGCCGTCGTTTGTGGGAACAAAAGTGTTTGCAGATTACGACATTGCAGAGATTTCTAACTATATCGACTGGACATTCTTCTTTGCGGGATGGGAGATCAAGGGTGCGTTCCCAGATCTTTTGACTGATGAAAAAACCGGTGCTGAAGCGACCAAGCTGTTTACCGATGCGAAAGCGATGCTCGCAAAAATCATCGATGAAAAGTGGATCACGGCAAAAGCGGTGGTTGGATTCTATCCGGCTCACTCGGTTGGCGATGACATCGTTCTCTTTGAAGATGATTCAAAATCGAAAGTGATCGGAACCCTTCCGACTCTTCGCCAGCAGATCAAGAAAACCACGGGCAAACCGAACTTCGCTTTGGCGGACTTTATCGCTTCGAAGGAGTCTGGTATTTCTGACTACATCGGATTCTTCGCAGAATCAGCAGGATTTGGCGTGGAAACAAAAGTGAAAGAGTTTGAATCTGCCGGCGATGACTATTCGGCGATCATGATCAAACTTCTTGCCGACCGCCTCGCCGAAGCGTTCTCGGAACTGCTTCACGAAAAAGTTCGCAAGGAACTCTGGGGCTATTCGAAAGATGAATCGTTTACGCCGACGGAACTGTTCCGCGACAACTATCAGGGGATTCGCCCCGCGTCGGGCTATCCGGCAAATCCGTACCATCCGGAGAAGAAGTTCTATTTCGATCTGATGAAAGTGACCGAATCAATCGGCCTCGAACTGACAGATTCGTTCATGATGAATCCGGTTGCTGCGGTGAGCGGAGTCTACTATGCGCACCCCGATTCGGCATATTTCGCGGTGGGTAAGATCACGGACGAACAGATCGAAGAGTTCGCGGGTCGTTTGGGCGAGTCGGTGGAAGTTACCAAGAAGTGGTTGGAACCGAATCGGGAGTAATTGCGAGTCAAAAACCACCACTAAAAGTGGTGGCTTGGGGTATCAGTGCCTGAAAGGCA
>DYSA01000278.1:0-1591 GCA_020726425.1 Fibrobacter succinogenes
TTTCATGTGAAAAGAACTGGCTGAGCCGATCAATCTGAAGATAGTGGACATCGCGGTGCGTCAACGAATGGCTCTCCATGAACCGGTCGCCCTCCGGTGTTCCATTGTGAACCACAATGTCGTAATCAGGCAGATTCCATTGACCATTTCGCACACCAGATAGCCGTCCCAGTCACAAGGAATCAGATAGTTTGAATTGAGTTGATTTTACCGTGATTCTAAACCAGAACCCACTCCTGTTCGAGCATTTTTCCTTCGGTTCGCATGAGCTGAATGAGTTCCTTGAGTTGTGGATCGGGATATCCGTTTGATTCCCAATGTGAAAAGAATTTATCTGCCTGATTTCGGTGTTCCTCTGTCTGCCAAAGGGAAGGATTTCCAAAGAGTATCAGCGCTTCCTGCCAACCTGTAACCCAGAACCATTTGCAAATTGGGATACTTTTCTGCAATCGTGCATAATTTGCAATGCCGATCCCATCGTAGTCAGGAAAAATCGTAACTACGGGAAAGCTCGATTTTGATAGCCATGAAACGAGATGTTCAGAGAGATTTCCCCGATAATACAACACAATTCCGTTCCAAGAAGAATCAATCCATTCGAGATAATCTAACAGTGCTTGATTTTCAACGAGCAAAAGAGGAAATTCACACTGCCATGGATCTAAATTTTCACTCATAGGAATAGAAAAACAGCCGAGCAAGGAGGTGACTTTTGAGAGATCTATCGATTTTCCATTTTGAAAAGCGGTAACGGAATTCCCCTGTGCTTTACCGACATAGTAGTTTATGTGATGGCGACTTTCTCCCAGTTTGGTATCGCGAAATCGGGCGAGATTAATCGCTCGCAGTGACTCTGATTCTGTTTGAACCTGAGGACTTACCGTTCGAATAGCATTTTGAAGAATCGTTTGATTTCTCACATAGACTCTGACACCGCCGCGTTCGCGTTCGAATGAAAGTGCCCCGGTTTGTTCCGCCCAGCGTTCCAGTTCTTTGCGAATAGATTTTGGAATTGAAGAGAAAACCATGGACTCTTAGGAAGCGAGTTTTTCCAGAGTTGAAAGCCACAATGCGTTCATGCCTCGACCTCAAGATCTTCAAATATCTGCCACTGTTTGCGAGAGATCGTGTTTTTCCCATTTCGCTTATCAATCGGAACACAGTAGCGCACCGTGTTTTGCGGAGTCGGTGAAGCAAAAAGCAGATTGAACCCAAACTCCTGTGCCGTGGCGATGAGACTCTGCTGATTGGTGTCGTCAAGACTCGCTGCTTCATCGAGATAACAGATCGTCTGCGCCTTGTGGTTCTTGTCGAGCATCTGATAGAGCAGTGCAAGACCGGAAATCAGTTTCGCCATAAGCACTGTTCCATTCGATCCGATTTTGTCGAGCTGATCGAATTTCTGCACCGGATGCCCGCTCTTTGCCACTTCGAATTCAAGTCCAAACAGGTGATCAAGACGAAGACTTCCCTTATCGCTGCTGAACTTGAGAAGCAGATCTTTGGCGCGATCCAGTTCGCCATCGCCGAGTGCATCGGTTTTTGCATTGATTATGTCGAAAAAGTCGAGATCGATCGATTCTGAACTTGC
>DYSA01000278.1:1691-3903 GCA_020726425.1 Fibrobacter succinogenes
CCCTGAAATTTGGTAAATCCCTGTTGGAAAATGTCGCGCAGTTTATCGCGAAGCCAACTGTCCGTTTCCTGAAGACGCTTGCACTCTTCGTATTGAATTTTCATCGATTCCACCAGATTTTCCGGTGCAATCGGTGAACTACTGAACCACGGTGTGTGGCGCATCAAATCGAGATTCTGAAACGCCGGATCGTGATCTTTGCGGAGACTCCGAAGCGATGCAATTGCGTTGTGATTCTCCGTCAACTTTTTCGCCTGCAAATCCAATTCGCGCAGTTTGGTAAGCACCGATTCATTATTTGCCTGAAGTTCCTCGCGAAGTCGTTCGATCTGTTCCTGTCGCTCGGTGAGATGATCCAGTTCAGCCGAACGCTGTTCAGCTTTCTGACGAAGTGATTCCAACTCTTCGTACAATTCAATCTGTTTGCGCGCTTTAAATTCATTCTGTTCGAGTTGACGACAGCGATTTTCCAAAGCCGCACGATCGCGAAGGGCGATAATTTCCTGTTTCAGTTTGTCCAGTTCACGGGTTCGCGCACCGATTTCCAAATCAAGTTCTTCACGCGATTTCTGATGATATGGTCGAGAAATCTGTTCGCGGGAAACGGTGATTCCCCAGAGATTGAGCGTGTCAGTCTGCTTTTGGAGAAATCCACGGAATGATTGTGCAAACAAATCTGGATTTCCACATTGATTCAGTTCAAGATTGAACATTTCATTTTGAATCAACCCATTAAGAGTACTCATCTCATCTTTTGAAAGAAGTCCCTGCAAATGAGATCCAAGTAGTTTTTCACCCCGTTCCCGCTGGATTTTTAGCTGATTCAGTTCCTGTTCACACCGCGCAAGATCGCGTTCTTTCTGAGGGAGTGACTCATTTTTGGTGTTCTGAAGAAGCACTTTTGCATTCGCCAACTCCTGCGAAATCTGTTCGAGCTGAACGGTCAGGTCTTCAGAATTTTTGACGAAGATGAAATCATTTTCGAGCTGCTTTTGACGGCGGTTTTGATCTGAAATCTGAGCGATTCGCTGACGGTTTGCCGTTCGTTCCTCCACCAGTTGTTCATCCTGAATGCGAATCGATTTCTGCTGTTCTCCGAACTGATTTCGTTCTGATTCGAACCGAGACTCCTCGGCGATTCGGTACGATTCCCACTGCTGAAGAGCTTCGTCGATCTGCGGACGGTTCACGCTGATTTTTCCGCGAAGCGCAAGCCGTTCCTCAAATCGTTCGTGCATGTCGAGAATACGATTTTCCAGTTTCCGACACGCTTGGTACTGAAGACGGTCACCGTTTACTTTGTCAAAGGCACGGTGCCAAACCTTGTGAAAGTCAATCTCAACGCCGTATTCAGCAGTGAAAATCTGAAGTAAAAACTCTTTCACATCTTCCGCCTGAAGTTTATCAAGCCGAAGCGTTCTCACCAGGATTCTTTGAAACACCTGTTTCAGATTGGGAGAATCGAGTTTGTAGAGTCGAAGGTCAAGATCTGCCGGAGATTTACGCGAACTCTTGCCGTAGAGCGCATCGAAAAAGTCATTTGAACGCGGGAAATAGTGAACCATTCGCCCGTGATTGCTCAAATGTCCACGCAGATCCGGTTCCTGAACCAGCGATCCATTTTCACGGCGGAACTCGTCGATCATCAGCGATCCCATATAGGCAAAGTGCTGATATTCATGGGAAGCACCTTTTCCAACACACCCAAGAACCGCAAGCCCGCTTTCCAGTTGTGCTTCGAGCAGAATGAAAGAACTCTGACCGGGGAAGTAGAATTTCAGTGTCGAAGATTCATCGTGAGCGCCAAAATCCATCGACCGGCGATCACCGATCAGAAGAAACTGTAAGGCATTGATCAAACTTGTTTTTCCCGCATTGTTCGGGCCGATAATCGAAACAGAATCATCGAGCGGGATTTCTGCGCGGTCGTAGTTGGCGCTGTTGAGTAACACCAGCCGTTTTAGTCCGTATTCGCTCATTCGTCCTCCTCAAGCGGTTCAAAATCATCTTCATCCATCATTGGTTCATCATCATTTTCCAGCGAAGATTCATCCTGCGCATCGGAGAGCTCTAAAAAGAGATCGAGGAACCGCCAAGTCGCCGGAAGCAGTTGAAATGAAGTTCCTTCGCGGGCAAAAAAGCCGAGATTCACCGCTTTGTTGATCACCGTTTTCCATCGATCATCGGATTCCAGATTTTCACTGCGAAGAAG
>DYSA01000279.1 GCA_020726425.1 Fibrobacter succinogenes
GGCAATCATAGCAAGTTCGGAAGAACTGAAACTGTCGCCATACATCTGCTGAAGAAGATACCCTCGTTTTTGCGATTCGGTATACTGCTGTTTTTCTATACCAGAAAAAAGAAGTGCTTTTCCCGTATCATACATACTGCACGCCATTTTTATCCGATCTAGTCCGCTTTTTTTTGCAAGCATTGAAAGCATTCGTTTTTCTATTTCAACTGAAGTATCAACCATTTGCAAGAATCCTTTCGAGTTCATCAGCGACATCGAGTTCCTGTGCCCACAATTTCAAGTAGGAGAGATCCGCCGTTTCAGTTAGAAGAAGCTGACGAATATCATTGTACTGCATTTCAGAATGGGAATCTTTTGACCAGACCAGTTTTGATAAGATCAAATCTTCAATACTCACTACAGAATAGGTGAAATTTTCAAACTGCTGGACTTGTCTTCGCTGAAATTCAAGCTCACGGAACACTGTGTTTTTTCGAACAATGAAATCAATTTTGAGAATCGATTCATTATGGATAAGATTGAACACTCCTTTTCGCACAACCGCCTGACGGACAGACTCTTCGGCTATGTAATATTCATTTTGAAACAGCTTCACAAAAGAGGATATTTGTGATTCCTGAAGATCAATCACAATATCGATGTCACGAGTCATGCGCGGTGTTCCGTACAGTGCAAGAGCCATGGATCCGGTCATCATGTAAGCGAGATTACCAGCCGCTAGTTTTGCAGTTATATCTTGTAATACTTGAAACTCTTCAGTCATGCTTACACTCTTTTATTTCAGATAGTATGTTCAAAAGCCCCGAACTCTCATCCGGGGCTGAAATCAATCTACTTAAATATCTCTCGAACCATACAGAACCGGCGTCTCTTCATCGAACTGAAGATACTTATACACTTCCGCTTCACTTCCGGCGATATCCTTGGCGAAATAGGCGAGATACTCTTCCGGAGTAGGAAGTTTGCTCATGACCGACACCACTGCACCAAGTTCCGCTGATCCGAGATAGACCTGAGCGCCGTTACCCATGCGGTTGTCGAAGTTACGGGTCGAAGTTGAATAAACAACATCGCCATCGGCAACGCGGAGCTGGTTCCCCATACAAAGTGAACATCCCGGCGCTTCGATAGTCGCACCAACCTGATTAAACACTGAGAACTGCGCTTCCTCCTTGAGTTTCGCCTGATCCATACGAGTCGGAGGCGCAATGTAGGTGCGGGTCTGGCCGTTTACTTTCTGACCATTCCACACTTTTGCTGCCGCACGGAAGTGACCGATGTTGGTCATACAGCTTCCGATAAACACATCGTCAACCTTGGTTCCCGCAACTTCGGAAAGCAGTTTTACATCGTCTGGATCGTTTGGACAGCAGAGAATCGGCTCTTTGATGTCCGCAAGATCGATTTCCAAAACCGCCGCGTACTCAGCATTTTCATCGCGAGCCAGGAGTTTCGGATTTTTCATCCACTCTTTCACCGCGTCGATACGGTTGCGAAGCATCTGCGCGTCCGAGTATCCCGAAGCGATCATCCCTTCCATAAGAGCAATGTTCGATTTGAGATAGGCAACCACTGAATCTTCAGAAAGTTTGATCGTTGCCGCCGCTGCAGAACGTTCAGCCGCCGCGTCGGTCAGTTCGAACGCCTGTTCTACAGAGATTTCCGGAAGGCCTTCCATCTCGAGGATCCGTCCATTGAACACGTTGGTTTTGTTCTTTTTCGGAACAGTAAGCATTCCCTTTTGAATCGCGTAGTACGGAATCGCGTTCACCACGTCGCGAAGAGTAATCCCCGGATTGAGTTTTCCTTTAAACTTAACCAGCACCGATTCCGGCATGTCGAGCGGCATGAACCCAAGTGCTCCGGCAAATGCAACCAGTCCCGAACCTGCAGGGAACGAAATCCCCAGAGGGAAACGAGTGTGCGAATCGCCACCAGTTCCAACCGTGTCCGGTACGAGAAGACGGTTCAACCACGAGTGAATTACACCGTCACCGGGACGAAGTGCGACCCCGCCGCGCGCACTTACAAATGTGGGAAGGTTTTTGTGAGTTTTCACATCCGCCGCTTTGGGGTACGCGTTGGTGTGACAGAACGACTGCATAAACATTGGTGCAAGGAACTTAAGGCACGCAAGTTCGGTCAGTTCGTCGGCGGTCATTGGACCAGTTGTATCCTGAGAAGCAACCGTTGTCATTTTCGGTTCAACAGCTTCACCGGGAAGAACGCCAGCTACTCCGCACGCCCGAGCTACCATTTTCTGACCAAGTGTGTATCCCTGACCAGCTTTGTGAGCAGGATTTACGATTTTCACGAAGATATCCGTATCGCGAAGACCGAGTGCTTTGCGCGCTTTTCCTGTCAGTGATCGTCCGATAATCAGATTGATGCGTCCGCCGGCACGATATTCATCAGCCATGGTAGCCGGTTTCAGATCGAATGTTGACACGACCGATCCATCTTTGGTGATTTCACCTTTTTTTGTATCGATGGTGACAATGTCACCGCTGGCAATGTTTGAAACATCGCACTGAATCGGAAGACCGCCGGAGTCTTCCACGGTGTTGAAGAAAATCGGAGCGATTACGCCGCCGAGAACCACACCTTCGCGGCGTTTGTTCGGAATCCCCGGAATGTCCTGACCGATTGCCCAGAGAACCGAGTTGGTCGCCGATTTGCGAGAAGAACCGGTGCCCACAACGTCTCCGCAGAACGCCACGGTTGAACCTTCAGCGCGCCATTTCGCCATGGTCGCGTTGCCTTCGGGGAAGAGCATTTTTCCCATGGCCAGTGCGTGAAGTGGAATGTCCGGGCGGGTCGAAGCGTCCGCCGCTGGTGAAAAATCGTCGGTGTTTATTTCGCCGTCAACTTTGTACACTTTTACGGTCATTGTTTCAGGAAGAGGTGCTTTCGAAGTGAACCACTCTCCTTCCGCCCACGATTTCAGAACACGCATTGCCGCAGCGTTGTTTTTTGCGAGTTTTTCGACTGCATCGAATCCGTCATAGACAAGAGTGATTTTTGAGAGAATGTCCGCTGCTTTTTCAGCCTGTGAAGGACGACCGAGCGCGTCGATCAGCGGGAACACGTTGTATCCACCAACCATCATACCAAGAATTTCGATCGCTTCAAACTCATTGATCAGTGGTGATTTTTTGTCACCCTTGAGAACTGCATCGAGAAACTCCGCTTTTACTTTCGCCGCAGGATCAACGCCGGGAGATACCCGTTCAATAAGCAGTTCTTTCAGGAACTTTTCTTCGCCTGCAGGAGGATTCTGAAGAAGTTCACAGAGAGATCCGGTCTGTTCAGCCGTAAGTGGAAGTGCAGGAATGCCCTGTGCGGAACGTTCATTTTCGTGAATTCGATACTGTTCGATCATTGCAACCTCGATATAAAAGTTGGTTTTACGTTGTACAGTTTGAATATAGTTTATGCCCCAAAAATCCCCAATGATCAGGACATGAACCTTGGGGCAATTACCACTTTACGACCTAACAAGAGTCGATACAATCACCCCTAATCGTTCAATCCAAATCTCAAAAAATTCATCAATTTCACCCAATGGAACCAGATCCGCTTCACACAGGATTCCCTCAGCTAAAAATTGCGATTTCCATGAAGTATCATTGGAGCCAACAATATCTTCGAGAACATGCTTTCCTGCAGAAAACAGAAGTGGAAGAATTATTACTTGCTCAGAGTGAGCATGTACTTCACGAGTAATAATGGTTCGAATCGAAGGAGCAGCTTCCAAGGTTGCACACGAATAGTTGGGAGATACGGATTGAAGATACCGATCTAAAGCAAGATAGTGCTCGTCAGAGGGATGATTTCCGTTGCCATGTCCCGCTACAACTAATGATTTAAATTGAGGATACATTTTATTTTA
>DYSA01000280.1 GCA_020726425.1 Fibrobacter succinogenes
GGAAGCTCATGAGGCGTGGGAACTTGTGTGGAAATTGGAAGAGAATCCTTCTCTGAAAAATCTTTTAAAAGGATTGATTCAAGCCGCCGGTGGATACCTCAAAATTCTTCAAAGAGTTGAAAGGGGAACACGAAAACTGTGGCGGCGAAGTTCTTGCTACCTGTCACGCGAGTCTCTCCTTGAAACGGGGATTGAATTTTCACGATTTCTTGATCTCGTAGAAAATGACAATGGTATTTGTCCTCTTTCGGTCGATGAACTCTTTGTTTCAATCAGCCTTTTCGAAATCCCCGCATCTCTGCAGTAATCTTTGGTTTTGTGTTTGATTAATTCATTTTAAATCAAGGTGATGAAGTGTGTGACTTACTGTTCAATGACCGCTTGAAAAAATCAGCGAAACTGATTCCCATTTTGGCTGGCCCATGGCATATTTTACGGCTCTGCCGTTTTGGTCAGAATGTGGCTGAATCAGTGGACTTATTACGATAGAAAAAGGAAAAAATATGTACGAAGTTTTTGTTGAAACTCACTTTTCTGGAGCTCATCGCCTTCGCAACTACAATGGCGCGTGTGAATTTCTTCATGGACACAACTGGGAAGTGCGAATCACTTGCCGTTCCCGTGAACTGGATTCCATCGGTTTGGCGATCGATTTTAAAGTGTTGAAAAAACACATGAATGAAGTTACTGACAAGCTTGATCACGTCGATTTGAACGAACTGTTCACCGAAGAGATTGGCAATCCATCTGCTGAAAATATTGCAAAATTCATTTTCGAAGAGATGAATGAACGGATCAATGGAGAAAATACTCCTGCGTGGATTCATCGAGTAGACATTTGGGAAACTCCCGGAAATTGTGCGTCGTATTTTGAAGAAGCTTAAGGTTACAGAAATATTCTCTTCTGTTCAGGGAGAGTCGTCTCACGCTGGAAAGCGATGTACTTTTGTTCGACTAACTGGGTGTAATCTTCGTTGTAACTATTGTGACACGGAGTATGCTTTCCACGGTGGAACAGAGATGGCTATCGAAGAGATTGTGCAAACTGTTCTCAATTTTGATGTTCCCCTTGTTGAAATTACTGGTGGAGAACCGCTTATGCAGAGAGAAACGCCGGATTTGGCGAACGCTCTTTTGGAAGCGGGGCTCGTTGTTATGATCGAGACGAACGGTTTCTACGACATCGGCGTGCTTCCTGATGAAGTGATCAAAATTGTCGATGTAAAATGTCCTTCCAGTGGCGAAGGTACCAGTTTTAAAGAGATTAATCTCTCGCGAATTGCATCGAAAGATGAAATCAAATTTGTTATTGGCAGTCGCGATGATTACCTCTGGGCGAAATCATTTGTGGAAAAACACGATCCTTTGTGTGAACTCATTTTTTCGCCGAGTTGGGAAGAGTGCACTCCTCGCGAACTGACTGAATGGGTGATCGAAGATAAACTTCCCGTGCGAATTGGAATTCAACTTCACAAAATAATCTGGGATAAGGAGATGCGAGGCGTATGAAAAAAGCAGTACTACTTCTCAGCGGCGGACTCGATTCGGCCACTTGCCTTGGAATTGCAAAAGAGCAAGGATTCGAAATCTACGCCATCAGTTTTGACTACAAACAACGCCATTCCGTTGAAGTCGATTTCGCTTCTAAAGTTGCGGAAGAGATGGGTGTGAAAGAACATCGAGTAGTCACAATCGATCTCGCGGCGTTTGGCGGAAGTTCGCTTACGGTTGATTCTATGGATGTTCCTAAAGATCACGTTGGTACAGCAGGAATCCCCAATACGTATGTTCCTGCTCGCAATACAATTTTTCTCTCCTATGCCTTGGCGTGGGCGGATGTTCTCGAAGCTCAGGATATTTTTATTGGGGTCACAGCGGTTGATTATTCAGGCTATCCCGATTGTCGTGCCGATTATATCGCTTCTTATGAAGCTATGGCAAATCTGGCCACAAAAATGGGGCGCGAAGGCAAAAAGATTACCATTCATGCACCGCTTCAATATCTTTCGAAGGCGGATATTATTAAGGCTGGCGTGGCTTTAGATGTTCCGTATGAACTGACTCACAGTTGCTATGATCCTACTGATGAAGGACTTTCATGTGGAAGTTGCGATAGTTGTATCTATCGCCATTCGGGTTTTCTCGAAGCGGGTATCGATGACCCAACGCGGTACGCCGATGAACCGCACCGACCATTAAACTGAATCACATATCAGTGAAGTGTGTTGCTATAAATTTTTATGATACAGGTATTAGGAGATGATAATGGGGTACAATCCGCAGGCTGAAGAGCTCAATACTGCAATTTGTTCGGTGAATCGTGTTGTGTACGATTTGCTCTCTGAAAAAGGTAAGGCTGCCTATTTCCCTAAGAAGGGAATTTTAGGTCAGGCCGCGGAAGCTTCAAACTGCCGTATTAATGCTACAATTGGTATCGCTCTCGATGACGATGGATCGACGACCTGTCTTAAAGTGATTGATGACAAAATTAATCTCACTAGCGATCGTGCATTCAAGTATGCGCCAAGTTTCGGTGTTCCGGCTCTTCGCAAAATTTGGCAGGATATGATCCGGAAAAAAAATCCAACACTTGGCGATACTACTATTTCTCTTCCTGTTGTGTCTTGTGCATTGACCCATGGTATTTACATTGCCGCTCAGATGTTTGCAGACTCTTCAGACACATTGATTTCACCCGATTTCTTTTGGGGAAATTACAAACTTGCAATTAATGCTGCCACTGGTGCGGGTGTAAAACACTACCCAACCTTTGATGGTGAAGGGTATAACGTTGTTGGCCTTGCTGAAACAATGTCACTCGCCGGTGTTGGTAAAAAAGTGGTGATTCTCAATTTCCCAAACAATCCAACGGGATATACACCGACAAACGAAGAAGCGTACGCCCTTCGCGATGCTTTTGTTGCTGAAGCAGAAAAAGGGTCAAAAATTGTGGTGATAATCGATGATGCATATTTTGGACTTGTCTTCCGCGACGGCGTGTATGAAGAGTCGCTCTTTAGCCTTCTCGCGACGGCTCATAAAAATATTCTTGCAATAAAAATTGATGGAGCAACTAAGGAAGATTACGTGTGGGGATTCCGCACCGGTTTTGTCACGTACGGAATTCAAGGCGGAACTGCGGAAATGTACACAGCTCTTGAAGCGAAAACGGCAGCAGTCGTTCGAGCGACAATTTCAAATGCGCCGAATCCAAGTCAGCAGTTACTTCTTGATGCGTACAGTAGTTCGGTTTATGAAACACAGAAAAAAGAGAAATACAATCTGCTGAAACGTCGCTTCGATATGGTGGATACAATTCTCAGTTCCCATCCAGAGTATGCCGAGTGTTTCAAGCCACTTCCATACAACTCTGGCTACTTTATGTGTGTTGAACCGGATGTGGAAATCAATGCCGAAGAGCTGCGAGTTCTATTGGTGAATAAGTATTCTGTCGGTTTGATTCATACTGAAGGTCTTATTCGCGTGGCGTTTTCATCTACGCCAACGCATCTCCTACCCGAAGTATTCGAAGCTATCTATCAGGCTTGTTTGGAATTGAAACAGTAATACAGCAATTCGGTTTGTTGATCTGAAGCCTCTTCTCTTGAGAAGGGGCTTTTTCTGTCTAGTGATTGTCATTTCAATCTATCTTTTGAGACAACTTTTCAAAGGGGGAGTGTGTGAATCGGAAAAAAATGGTCATGATTGGTATGATTGTGGGCTCGATTCTTGGAAGTATGATCATGGGAAAATTGGGGTTTGGTAGTTTTTCTTTTATGGGAATTGTCGGTTCAACGGCTGGAGGAATTGCGGGGATTTGGGCTGCTTTTAAATTTACGGAATAGATCATATTTTGTGAGCGAACTGCAAATGATT
>DYSA01000281.1 GCA_020726425.1 Fibrobacter succinogenes
GCAATGTTCTCCTGAGGAAGGGAAGGCCAAGTGCCTTCCCTTTTTGCGTTTATGGTTTGGTGTGAGATTCTTTTGGCTAGTTGATTTGCGCATAACTGGTTCAGATATTTCGAGATGAAGTTTGGAATGTGTTAAAAGTAAAAAAGCCGCTCATCCTGTGATGTGCGGCTTTTTTGTAGGATTTAAAGTGCGTTATTTGTGAGTTGGGTCCGTTTTGTAGATCAGGCTGTCGAGAAATTGATCCGCTGTCGTTGTTGGGGGTATTCCGGTGAATGCGTGTTCGACTGTTCCGGTGGGGGAGATTACGTAGATCGTCGGAAGGGCAGTAATGTTGTATCGTTTTGCAACACTCTGATACGGATCAAGAAGGATGGGGAGCGTCCACTCTTTTGCTTTGGCAAATTCATTTACTTCGGCTGAAGTCATATTGTCGAGATTGACTAAGAATATCTTGACCGAATCTGAAGCGTGTGATGATGCAAATTTGTGAAGGTCTGGAATCTCTTTCATGCAGGGGAGGCAGGTTGTGCTCCAAAAGCTTACGATCACGCGATGGTGAACTTTATTAAGATATGGTTTCGCCAGTGTTTCGCCGCACCATGTCCGAAGATATTCGCGAGTTCCCGATGGGGTCGCAAGGACAAATGCAGGAGCTTCTGCACCCTTGGTAAGAAGTGTTGATTCTGCTGATAGAAGAAGCTGAGTCAGAGTGAATAGAAGTAAAAAAAACTGTTTCATTTTGTTTGTTCTTTCGTTTAGTTCGATTTGTTTACATTGAAAAATATGTTTTCAGTAAGTCTGAAGTATCCGCTGAGCTTCAAGTTTCAGTATGAAAACCATTTTGTAAACCAAGGTCTTCTCTGTAGGTGATTGAAATTAATGTTCTTAAACGTAATAATTACCGGTGTTATAAAATATTGTACTATTTGCCTGTATATTTGTCATGTTAATTACGAAACAATAATGCAGGAGCGTAGATGCAGTTACCCAAAACGAGACGGCGTCAGAAACTGAGAGAAAAGAAGTGTCAGTATCCAGGATGCGGGAAGATTTTCTTTGGTATTCATATTGCAAAATACTGTCACGAACACCGTAAGGATCAATATCGAATCCGTAAGCGTGCTGCTCCTGAAGATGTTAACCTTAAAAATCAGACTATTAAGCATAATAATACTGAAGTTCAGACTGTTATTATGGAGTGTGGCCTTGAGGCGTGTGAACACGAGTTTGAACTCAAAATCTTCCCTCGTCAGTATGTCTATCCGAAATACTGCGACCTTCACCGCAACGAGTTTAAACGTATTCTTCACCTTCGTCAAATTGGCCGTGAAGATCTCATTGAAGAGATGTTGAGCGCTGGTGATCAGGAAACGATTGAAGATATTCTCGGTGGATTTGATGATGTTGACGATTTCGACAAAGATGATCATCCTGGAATTGAAGTAGAGCTATCTGCTCAGGGTGAACGCAAAAACAAACCGAAGAAAAAGGTTGTTGAAGATCTTGATGATGAGGATATCGATATCGCGCCGGATGATGCCCCTGATCATGAAATTGAAGATATCGACTTTGACCTTGAAGATCACTTGGATGATGACGATTTCTAAATGTAACTGGTAGTTGATGCAATTCGGTGGGGTGTATTCCTCACCGATTTTCTTATACTGTACTTTTGGACAGTGTTTTCCTTGAAAATATTCCACTTGTCAACTATATTAAACACAACCCGAACCCTGTGAGGTGTCAATGAGTGAATCCGGTCAGCACGAGTACGACGAAAGTAAAATCAAAACGCTCAATTCTCTTGAACATATTCGTTTGAGATCGGGTATGTATATTGGTCGTCTCGGAAGCGGTTCACAATATGACGACGGGATTTACATTCTTCTGAAGGAAGTCATTGATAACTCGATTGACGAGTTTATTATGAATTTCGGCGATAGGGTAGAAGTTACTTGCACTGATCAGAAAACGATTGTTGTTCGCGACTATGGGCGCGGTGTTCCGCTGGGAAAAGTGATTGAATGTGTATCTGTTATCAATACAGGCGCAAAGTACAATAGCGATGTTTTTCAGTTTTCTGTTGGATTAAATGGTGTTGGTACTAAAGCGGTTAATGCGCTCTCTTCTCATTTTCAGATTACTTCTTATCGCGAAGGACAATTTCGAACCGCGACATTCTCCAAAGGTATTCTTGTTACAGATGAGCTTGGCGAAATTGAAGATGTTCCCAATGGCACCATTGTTGAGTTTGTTCCTGATGAGACTATTTTTGGAGAGTACAAGTTCAATTCTGAGTTTATCGAACAACGCCTTTGGAACTATGCGTATCTGAATCGGAATCTCAAGCTCTTTTTTAATGGCACAAAATATGAATCCAAGGGAGGATTGAAAGATCTTCTTAATGCCGAAGTTGGCAGCGATCGTATTTATGATGTCTGTTATCATCGCTCTCAAGACAGTCGAATAGAATTCGCCTTTACTCATACCGAAAGTTATGGTGAAACACACTTTTCATTCGTAAATGGACAGTATACCTCTGCTGGTGGAACGCACCAATCCGCATTTCGTGAAGGGATTCTCAAGGGTGTTCGTGAGTACACAGGCAAAGACTTTTCGGCACAAGATGTTCGCGATGGTATCGTTGGTGCCGTTGCAATTCGCTTGCAGGATCCTATCTTTGAAAGTCAAACGAAAAACAAGCTTGGGAACACGGATATTCGTGGGTGGGTAGTCAATGCGGTTAGAATTGCCGTTGCAGATTTTCTTCATAAAAATAGCGACACTGCTGCGATTCTCGAATCAAAAATTAGCCATAATGAGAAAATTCGCAAAGAGTTGGCTACTGTAAAAAAGCAAGCTCGTGATGTGGCTCGCAAAGTCTCTATTAAAGTTCCGAACCTTAAGGATTGCAAAAATCACCTTGGCGATGGTGTTAAGGGCGAAGGATCAATGATATTCCTCACTGAGGGTATGTCCGCTTCGGGTTCGATAATCTCGTCAAGAGATGTGTACAACCAGGCGGTGTTTTCGCTAAAAGGAAAACCGCAAAATGCGTATGGGAAAGATCGAGCTGCAATCTACAAGAATGAAGAGTTGTACAATATTATGACTGCCTTGGGGATTGAAGATTCCGTTGATAATCTTCGCTATGCAAAAATTATTGTTGCTACCGATGCGGACGTAGATGGTTTTCATATTCGAAATCTCTTGTTAACATTCTTTTTGAACTATTTCGAAGAGCTTGTTGTTGAGTGTCGTCTCTTCCTGTTGGAAACTCCTCTCTTCCGCGTGAGAAATAAGAAAGAGACCCGTTACTGCTATTCAGAGAATGAAAAGCAGAAAGCAATGGAAGAGATCTCGCATAATGAAGTAACTCGCTTTAAAGGGCTTGGAGAGATATCTCCTAAAGAGTTTGGTCAGTTTATTGGTGAGGATATCCGCTTGGTTGAAGTTAATCTTAAATCAATACAGGATATTCGCAAAACGCTCGAGTTTTATATGGGAAAAAACACTCCTGAACGACGGGTGTATATTATGGATAACTTAATCTGAATCGCTGTGTCAATTGAACTATTTCCATTGCATTGCAGTGAGGAATTATCTATATTGGTCGGCGAATATAATTGTAATCGATTTCAATGAAATCATTGTGAAAGGAGTGCTTAATGTCTAGCGTTAAAAAGCACAGAAAATCTAAGATTGCTAAGCATAAAAGAAAAAAGCGTAGCAGAGCTAACCGTCATAAGAAAAAGAAATAACCCTTTTTTTCTCTTGGAAGTTACGGGAACCATTTATGGTTCCCTTTTTTCGTTTGGTGATCTGCCATTTTTGTTTCGTGTTCGTTTTATGTGATATGTAAGT
>DYSA01000282.1 GCA_020726425.1 Fibrobacter succinogenes
AAGACTCAAAATCAGCTTCAAGGCATGCGCCGCAGTAGGGAATAGACCCTTATTTCGATTCGCAAGGGTGCGAACCTCATCAGCCACCACGGCAAACCCTTTTCCGTGTTGCCCCGCGCGAGCGGCTTCAACGGCAGCATTCAATGCCAACAGATTTGTTTGAAACGCAATGTCTTCGATAATTTTTATCACGTTTGAAATATCACTGCTGGAAGTGCGAATCTCTGCGATCGCTCGACTCATATCGCTTACTCGCAAAGCGCCTTTTTCCGCAGAATCACTTCCATTATTTGCGTACTCCGCTGCCTCTTGTGCACTTTGAGCGTTGCGGTGAGCCTGACTGCCGATTTCGGTTAATTCAGAAGTGATCTCTTCAAGAGTCGCCGCCGATTCGGTTGCTCCGACACTGAGACTTTGAGATACATCGGGAACTTGATTCGCTCCCGATCGAACCTGTGCAACTGAGTATTGAACTTTTTCAAGAGCCCCGCGCACACTTTCAACCATTGTTTTTAGTGAAAGACCAAGACCATCTTTAGATGATACAACCGGAACATCCATAGACCAATCACCTGCAGCGATTGCTTGCGTCACTGCGGCTTTCATTTTCAAACCATCGGTAGCCGTATTGAGTGCTTGCACCATTTCAGCGATTTCATCATCTCTTTCAACGGTCATTTTTTGTTCGAAATCACCAAGTGCAATCTGTTTCAGCAGATTAACCGTGTCGTGAATTGGCTGAGTAACAGTTCGGATAATCCATCTTCCCCCAAAAACAGCCACGAGAACAACAAGAATGAGAATGATCAGAACCAACCGTGCAATCTTTTTGACAAACTGTGGAATCGCCGCACGAGCACCTTCAACGCCGGTCTGTGTTAATTTTGTTGATTCATTCACCAATGAATCGATTGTTCTAAATGACTGTAACTGATCCTCTTTGGTCCCCGACTGTGCGGATTTTCCCAGATCCCCAAAGGCAGATTCGGTTTGCTTCGCCAAAGAAACAGTGCCTTCACTGAGAATCCAAAACTTATGAGAGGTGCGTTTCTTTTCATTCTGGTAGGCGCGAGTGAAATAGGCGAAAATTGGATCGACACTCTTTTGAGCGTTCACCGTAGCCTTTCGTCCATTTTCAATATGAGATTTTTCATCGGTGGCAATGAATGCCGCTTCGTACCGAGCGTGTTCCATCTGACTTTCGGTGGAAACGATGTAACTGACTACCCCTCCAATATCGGTGATCCTTTTCCACAGTGAAGTTGAAATTGCCGCGGCAATGACAAAGGCGATGATAATCACGGTTATTGCTTCGCGCCCCAAATATGTCATGTTCTGCTAAAACGACAAAGTGATTAAATGACTAAACGAAAGAGAATTACGTTTTGTCGATTAATCGATTAACCTGCGACATATTTGCCCCGCGAAGTAATAACATAGAGGCGATACCCAATGGTTTGGCGCTTGTTCATACTAAAACTCCTTGATATAGTAGAATTGCAACGTTCGAAATGAGTAAATCGAACGGAGCCACCTTACTATATTTCTCAAATACCGCATCACTTTTTCATCACTTTTTTTAGTTACTACACTGTAATTAAACAGATACCGCAAAAGTCACGAGCAACACAAAATGAATTTTTCCGTAAAACTGTATTGCGCTAAACAGTTCAAGCCGTTCATTCACCCACCCGATTCTCCCAAAAATCACCGCCCGAAACTATATTCTCACTCATTTTTGAATGGGAGAATCAATGCGATATAGAGTTAATCAGGTTAAAGTTTCCTTGGAATATACAGATACGGATGTACTTAAACGCGTGAGTCGAAAACTCTCGATCCCTCCAAAAATGATCGAATCACTGGAGATTATCAAACGCTCCGTCGATGCGCGTCAGGGCATTGCCTACACACTCACCGTGGAAATTACGGTTCAACAGAAACTGAGAATCAACCATCATGACCTTCAACTTATTGAAAACGAGCACGATTCCCACGCGATTCCCTTTGTGGGAAAACAGAAATTGCGGCCGATTGTCGTCGGCTGTGGCCCCGCCGGATTGACAGCAGCGTGGGTTCTCGCAAAAGCAGGCATGGAACCGATCGTGATCGAACGAGGCGAGTCAGTGGAGAAACGATCGCCGAAGATCAATCGATTCTGGATGAAAGGGGTGCTCGATCGCGAATCGAACGTCCTCTTTGGCGAAGGTGGCGCAGGGTTGTTCTCCGATGGAAAACTAACGGCTCGCAGTAAAGATAACCACCGCATCAAACTCTTCCTCGATCTTTTGGTTAACCACGGAGCGGATAAGGAGATTCTCATTGAAACTCATCCTCACGTGGGAACGGACAAACTGATCCGGCTTCTCCCTTCGATTCGCCGAGAAATTATCGAGTGGGGCGGTGAGTTCTTATTCGACACCCGTTTGGAATCAATCGTTTCAGAGAATAACCGCATCACCGGAATCGTAACGTCAAAAGGGAACTTCGAATGTGACACGCTGGTTCTCGCGATCGGCCACTCGGCAAGTGACACCTATCGCAACCTCTACGCGCAAAATATCACCATGGTTCCCAAACCGTTCGCTATCGGTGTGCGCGTTGAACTTCCGCAAGAGGGAATCAATATTTCGCAGTGGGGCTGCACGATTCCGAACATCGGCGCTGCTTCATTTCGGCTTACTCGCAAAGAAGATGAGAAAGTTCGCGCGTGCTACAGTTTCTGTATGTGTCCCGGCGGCGAAGTTATTTCCTGTGCTTCCGAAGAAGGAATGATCACCAGCAACGGCATGAGTTACCACAGTCGCAACCTTCCCTTTGGCAATGCGGCATTCCTCGTTCCCGTGAGCCCAGAAGATTTCTGTCCCGCCAATGAACTGACAGCCCTCTCCGGAATCGAGTATCAAGAGAATCTCGAACGGCTCGCCTTCGAAGCGGGCGGTTCGGACTACGCATTACCGGTGTCTCTGCTCGATGATTTCATCAGCGGTGGCGAACCGACCAGACTTCCTGCAGCCTACTCGGCACGTCGAGTGAAAGCGGCGAACCTTCACAAGATCCTTCCCGATTACGTGGCACTCTCCCTGAAAAAATCACTCCCCGAAATGCTTCGCAAACTGGGAAATCCACCTCACGACAAAGTGACACTCTACGGAACTGAAACCCGAAGTTCAGCGCCTCTTCAGATGACCCGCGATGAAAATGGCGAGTCAGTTTCTCACAAAGGACTCTACCCCACGGGCGAAGGCGCGGGGTACTCCGGCGGAATCGTAAGCAGTGGAATCGATGGAATCAAGGCGGCGGAGATGATTGTAAGCCGCGTGAAATAATCAGTTAAATAGTTTTCCACTAACTACTCAGGTGGTTTCCTAATCTAAAGTTTGCTCCAGAACTCGTTCCAAGCGTCCTCGCTTGGAATGCCGCGTTCGAGGCTCCAGCCTCGCGTCACGACAGTGAGGCTGGAGCCTCATGCTGTGTGTAACAGGTCTGGAAACCTGTTACGACTGTTTATGCCAAGTTCATTGATTGTAAAGTACCTGAGTAGTTACGTTTTCCAAAATCATTTTCCCTTTAAATGCTGTCCTCTGTGGCCGCTCTTTTTTTATGATTTCCCCGTGTAAGCACGACGATCGAATCTATCTCCGCAAATCGCAAGTCACTAGTCTGAAACTGAAACCTTTCGCTATCTATACGGCTGTCTCAAAAATCTATCGCCCGCTCTGGACAGGAAAAAATTGGCTGCGGAAATCCCGTCTGGATTGACAGTTTTTTTTAACTACTCAGGTAGAAACTAGGTACAAAAATGAGGGTAACTACTCAGGTGTTAGTGGGGGACAAAAACTCGCTTCAGCACTCGTTCCCA
>DYSA01000283.1 GCA_020726425.1 Fibrobacter succinogenes
GACAAGGTGGGCAACCGTCTGACGCAGGAGGATAAGAACGGCGTAACCACTGACTACCGCTACAACAACCGCGATCAGTTGGTTCGGGAAACTTCCGGAACCGATACGACGGTGTACCAGTATGATCTTTCGGGAAGACAGATTCGCAAGATTTCCGGAACTGATACGACAGCCTATTTGTGGATCGACAACGATCGCATGGCAAAAGTGGTGACACCGACTGCGACTGCGAACTACACCTATAATTATGGTGGCGAACGGGTCAGCGATGGAACGACCAACTATCTAATCGATGAATCAATCGGCTACGGTCAGGTTCTGGCGGAATACTCTGCGACGGACACAATAAACTACACCTTTGGGCTTGATCGCATTGCCAATAGCAAAGGGGAGTGGTTCCTAGCTGATGGTCAGGGAAGTATTCGTCAGTTGACCAACGGAACCGGTGCGGTGACCGACAGCTATATCTATACGGCCTTCGGTGAACTGCTGAACCACACGGGAAGTTCCACCAACCGCTATCAGTTCGTCGGTGAATTCATCGATCCGAACAGTGGGTTCTCGTACAACCGCGCTCGTTGGTATGATATGAGCACGGGTCGGTTCGTGAGTGTTGATCCGTATGCCGGTGATCCGATGAGTCCGGTGAGTTTGCATCGGTATTTGTATGCGAATGCAAGTCCGGTGAGTTTTAGTGATCCGAGTGGGAATGTAACATCTGGATATGCAGAACAGGGTGCTACTATGACGATTAGTAACACTCTCGCAGCTAATACTGCAACATCTGTGGCGAGGGCAACTGTGCTTCGAGCAAATAATCAAGCAGGTAAAGCTTTAGAAAAAATGCTCGAGATGGAACTTAAAAAAGCTTTCCCAAAAACACCAATTTCTATGCAAAGTGCACTTACAGGGCCTGGAGGGAAGCGGATATACGACTTCTTAATCAAGATAAATGATAAAATATCCATTATTGAGGCTAAAACAAAATTGCCACTGGGTGGGAGCTCTTTCCGTCGACTAATTGGGCAGATAAAAACCTTCGAAAATGCAAATGAAGCTGCTGCTGCTGGAGCTAAAGTATTGGTGTTTGCAGGTGAGTATGAAGCTGCTGCATTGGCCAGAATAGAGTTGGAATTGGGACGAAAATTGGGGCCACAATTGGCAACGAGTGTTATTGAGCTGATTAGTATCATGAAAACCATTTTAATAGGAATCTAGTATGAAAAAAGTATATATGGAAGAAGTAAAGAAACATATTGATCACATTGTAGAATCTGGTGTTATAGGCTTTAAGCGATTTAAATTTTCTATCCCGAGCGGAGGAAAGAAACAGTCGACACTTCAGGCAAAGGAGATGATCTTTCGAAAACAGGTTGGAGAAAAATTGTCTTTGTTTTTTTCAATTATCCCACATGCCCGACAGGAAACATTGATGCTTGAGTTTGGTTGGTCATTCAGTAGATCTTTTCCTTGGGATATTCCACGCCTAAATTGGCTTAAAGATGATATGGGAGAATTATCTAATGATGAATATATTGTTTTTTTTGGAGATTTGTACAACTACCATAAATCAGAAACAGATCTACCCCATACTGGTTGGGATGTCTGGGCATGTAGTTGTGACTCATCAGATCCAAAATTCATAGAAACATTTATTGCGGAAGATTCTATACCCGTTTCACAGGAATTAGCAGAATCTAGAGTATTAGATGCTTTAGAAAAAATAGTAGATGATATTAATAGATTTGTGATACCCTATTTTGAGAAGTTGATTGAATTACGTCAATAAAACTTTATTGCTCCCTTCCCAAAGAGGCACGGAACTACTTCCGTGCCTCTTTCACTTTCAAATCCTCAGCTTATTTCTTATCCTCAATCCCAAACTCTCTCCAGCCCGCCTGATCGATACTCATCTTGACCACTTTCCGTGATTCCGCAAGCAGCTCTTTCAGCGTTTCCATACCGCTATCCAGTTCGGTTGTTTTGGTTTTCAATTCCCTCCTTCCGCCCGGAACTGCGGTCTGGATCAAACCCAAATCTGCCGGTGACAGGTTTGGTTTTTACCAGTTTACATAATGGTCAGTTATCGCTGACATTCCGGCACGAAGTGGGAACCGGTGTGTACGATAACTGACATTATGTAAAAGCAGTTTTGTGCGGAAGGAAACTCCCCGTAATTCAGGACGACTCGGGGAGGGTATTGGTTGGTTTTGGAGCGGTGAAATCATACTACGAATCGTCTCTGTTTTTAAGTCAGACTTCATGCATTTTTGGGGCGATTTCGTATTAAATGGGTGGGAAAGTCAGAACGTACCGGAACCCCGATAGATTTCATCTACACCGAGGGTTTAAACTAATTCGAGTTTAATCTTTTTGCCAACAGCGGAAGCCGCACGTTCCAGCGTTCCCAGCGTTACTGAATGGTTGTTCGGATTAAAGAGTCGATTCACCGTGGTACGACTCGTGTGCATCTTCTTTGCCATCTCCACGCGGGTGATATGATTTTCTTTCATAGTTTGCTCAAGCTGGAACGCAATTACCCGTTTGACCGCAGATGTTTCTGCCTCTTCGAGAATCCCTTCCTCTGCAAGAAAGTCATCGAAACTTGAACCGATATACTCATTTTTTGTTTCCATAACCAACTCCTACTTTGTGAGTAGCTTTTTTCGTTTGTTTGCAGTCTCAATATCCTCTTGAGGAGTCTTTTGAGATTTTTTGATAAATCCATGCAATAGAACCATTGTGTCGCCAACAACGGTAAAAAGAACACGCGCGATTCCCGTTTCCATTGTCGAACGAACTTCCCAGAGACCGGTATCCATCTTTCGTACAACCGGCATTCCAATCGGCCAACCATATTGAACGGTTTTGATGTCAGTTCCGATAGTTTTTCTGGCTTCAATGGGCAGTTCTTTCAACCAAGACCGCACTGGTTCATTGCCTTTTTCCGTTTTGAAAAAAGCAACCTGAAGAACTACCGTTGATTTATCATTTGTATTCATTGGATAAATGTACCTATTCCGGTACACCATGTCAATATAAAAATGAGCTAATCAGATTTTACTAATTTGGGCAATGGCTGATACTAAATTGCTTGCGATATATTGAGGAAAGAATTATTTAAATAGCTCTTCATCATTTTGTGATTCTGGATTCGCGTTAGTACCGCTTTTCAGCTTCTGCATTTCCAGCGTCATATTGATCGTGTGCCAGAGAGCATCTTTCGCCCGTCGTGGCAAAGCTTCAATCGCTTGAATCTTTTTGATCAGCCGAATATCAATATCCTCAATGCCTGTTTTTCGGGTATTGAGGTCGAGCAGTTCTGCAACACTTACTTCCAGTGCTTCTGCTAATTCTTGAACTTTTGATAATGGAATATTGTTGCCTTCATTTTCATAGTAGGGCAAAATCGCATATTCAGCCCTTTTTTCCCATAGAATCGGAGAAATAGCATGATCTCAAAAGAGATAGCTTCTCCAGAATTCCATTATTTTTGATTATGGCTTTTCCCATGATTCAAAAGACCTTCGTGCTGAAGCCACACGTACAAAGCTGCATACGAACAGTTAATCCGGTTTGAAATATAGACTTTGGTACTTCCATTTTCCAAAAGATGCATAATCTCTTCCTTGTGCTTATCGATCTTTGACCTGCCACGCCCTTTTGGGCGACCGAGCATCCGACCTTTTTCTCTCGCAACGGCTAATCCCTGCTTTGTGGGTCAAACTCAACAAAGGGACGAAATGTCCATCAGGGATTTGAACCTGCCTGATTTTTGATTTTTTTGAGTAAATCATCGTGCGCGATGAAAAATTTGAAAGAACTGTACGATAGTGGTTCAGGCAACTCTGGATTTACCATT
>DYSA01000284.1 GCA_020726425.1 Fibrobacter succinogenes
TCATCCCTTTTTCTATGGAACCAGTTTTAAGAACTACTTAAACTTGCCAGGGGTAACGGGTGTCATTCCCATTAACTGAAGGAACGCTTCGAATCGCAGTGTGACATTATCCCAGTAGTGGAAAAAGAGAACTGCCACAATTATTGAAAGGAGCCACTTCCATAATCCGCGAATATTGATTAACTCTTCGAACATGCCCAATACAAAATAGGTGAGCATGAATACGCCAATGGACGGAAGATATGGTCCACCTACGGCAATGATTTGATCTAAGAATGGGGTAATTTTGTCCATGATTTCTCCTTGCAGAAATTGTGTTCTATGAAATATATGATTCGTCAAAGAACCGTGGGCATTTTCGTTCAATTATGATTTAGCTATAACCTATATTTACGCGGCAAATGCAGTTTACAACCAAGCAGGGATTTTTTGATGCAATTTCATGAAAAGTTTGTAGATTTCCTCCTGAAATTTAAAGCACCGATCCTCATACTCACTTTGGTACTCACGGCCTTTTTTGGCTGGGCTATGACCGGACTTAAAGTTGACAACGATCCTGCTCACGCACTTCCCGATGATCTCAAGCAAAAGGTTGACATCAGAACCATGCGGGAAAAATTTCATTCTCCATACTCTATGCTTTTTATGGCCAAGCTCGAAGAGGGGACACTTCAGGAAAAGCTGGCTCAGTTAGAAAAATTCAAAGAGGCACTGGCCACTGTCGAAGTAAAAGACAGTACGGGAACGCTTCAACTAGGGTTTGAAAAAATCATCTCGCTCAGCGATCTGTCGGTTCCGGTAAAGGGTGGAATGTTCGGTGTCAAGAACCGTAAACTGATGGACACCACGCTCACGGAAGAAGAATTACAGCAACTTATCACCGAAAATAGTGCCATTACAGGGCGATTCATTTCGAAAGATCAAACCGTTTTTCTCACTGTTCTCTTGGCCAATGAGGCGATTGATCGTCAGGAATCGATCGGCGAAGCTCAAACGATTGTCAATCAATTCCGCAAAGATGGATTTAAAGATACCTATATCGCTGGCGAAACTGCCACGGCGTGGTTCCTCAGTTCGGGCATGCGTCACGACTTTGGACGACTCTTGCCGATTGCGGTTCTTCTCGCGATTGGGGTGCTTTTTCTGCTGTTCAAGCGAATCACCTTCGTTCTTGCGCCCATGATTATTATCGCCATTGCACTTGTTTGGTCCTTTGGTCTGATGGCTTTGACAGGCTATAAATTCTCGGTACTCACCGGGGTGATTCCGTTGATTTTATTCCCCGTTGGACTTGCTGATTCGATCCATATTCTGAAATCCTTTGGCCATCACCGGCGATTAGGGAAAAGCTATCGCGACGCCTTTGTTCTCTCCTATGAAGAACTTATGATGCCGGTTCTCTTGACTTCGGTGACCACGTTTCTCGGATTTGCTTCGTTTGCCTTCTCTTCGTTGACGTGGACGCAGACCTTCGGGATCTTTACGGGACTTGCAGTGCTTATTGCATTGATTGGTTCGATGATTCTTTTGCCAATTCTGCTTCTTCACGATGCGAAAGTTGATTTCCACGAAGACAAAGAAGTACAGCTTATGCCGGTTCCCTTTATGGACAAGTTCATATTTGGGTCTCCTGCGGCGTGGCTTTCTCTTTTAGCGGTGATTGGATTTTCTGTCTATTTCACTCCGAAATTGATTTTTGAAAACAACCCGATTGCCTTTTTCAACAAAGGTCACGATCTGGTAATGACCGATTCGATAATCGGTGCAGAGTTTGGTGGCAGTCGGTTCTTTGATCTGCTTATTGAATCGGATCAGCCGATCAACGATTCGCTTCATTGGGCCGAAGTGGCGGCTATTAGCGAGATGATCAAAAAAGAGGAACACGTCGGTCAAGTGACTTCGCTACTGCCGGTGATCAATCGTCTCTGTGAGTTGACCAAAGGTGAACCACTTGCCAACTCTACGATTGAAATGCTTCTCGGTGGAAAGGGAATGTTCGGGAAAAGCTTTGGCGATGTGGTCAAAGCGGGGATTACGGAAGATCGCAAGGCGATTAAAGTTTCAATTATTTGTATGAACGTCCCTCGGTATAATTACCTCGATCTTGCTGAAAAAATCAAGAATGACATAGAAAAAGCCTATCCTCATTATCGGGTGACACCGGCGGGGCAGGCGTTGATGATCGATGCGGGTGTTCACGAAGTTACGAATACTCAAGTGAGCAGCCTTCTTTTCACCTTCCTCACCGTGGCTTTGGTGCTTATGTTGACCTCTCGTTCAATTCGTACCGGATTACTCACGACGCTTCCGATTGTTGTGGGTACTCTCTTTATTGCCGGACTCATGGCGGCGATGAACGTGTCGATCAATTCGATCACCGTGATTATTATGAACTGTGCTGTTGGTATCGGTATCGACTATGCGATTCACTTTACCGCTGGATTCCTTCGCGAACGAAAAGTGTGTGGAACTCCGCGTGAAGCTGCCGTTGAAACGATTCGCCATAAAGGAACGGTTATTCTTTTCAATACCGTGGCTGTGGGCGGAGGATTTCTCGTCTTGATGATCTCTCATTTCCCGCCGGTTCGCGACTTGGGACTGTTTATTTTCCTCTCGATGGCGATAAGTGGATTGTTCTCGTTGATATTCCTACCAATGTTCCTTATGTGGCTTCGTCCGCTGAAAAAATAGAGCTTATAGATAGGGCGGCCCTTGGTCGCCCGTAACGTATCGCGGAGATCACAATGAACCCGACTCTCGCAAAAATTGTTCAGCTTCGCCACAACAAAATGGCTCTCGCTGGTTTTGTTATTCTTGTAATCCTCTACGGCGGAGCTATTTTCGCTGACTTTATTGCTCCGTATCACTTCGATAATGAAATACGTCAGAACAGTTTCAATCCTCCTTCAAAAGTTAGAATTCGCGATCTCGATGGATCGTGGCATTTGCCGTTCTTTTACGCTTCTACTTCGGGGAAAGATCAGTTCTATCGCGATATTTGGGTGGAAAATTCCACAGTTCGCTATCCGATTCAACTGTTTGTTAAAGGCGATCCGTTCCGTTTGGTTGGTTTGATCCCCATGGATCGCCATCTCTTTGGAACGAGTAATCAGTCTGCACGGCTCTATCTTTTGGGTGCCGATAGTCGCGGTCGGGATCAGTTTAGCCGGATTATGTTTGGTTCGCGGGTATCTCTTTCGGTGGGATTCATCGGAGTTCTGATCAGTACGATTGTGGGATTGCTCCTTGGGGGAATCTCGGGCTATTTTGGTGGCAAAGTGGATGCAATAATCATGCGACTCTGCGAAGTTGTCATGTTGATTCCCAGTTTTTTCCTTTTGCTTGCCCTGCGATCGGTTTTCCCGCCGGAAATGTCTTCGGTACAGAGTTATTTGATGATTGTGTTTATACTCAGTTTTATCGGATGGGCGGGGCTTGCTCGAGTGATCCGCGGAATGGCAAAATCGATTCGCGAACGCGAGTATGTGCAAGCGGCAGAGTCAATTGGGCAACATCGTTTGACTATAATTACCCGTCATATTCTTCCGCAGACTTTTTCCTATTTGATCGTATCGCTCACATTGACAATTCCTTCGTTTATTCTTTTCGAATCAAGCCTCAGTCTGATTGGTTTGGGGATTCGCGATCCTTATGCCAGTTGGGGTAATCTTTTGACCGAAGCGATGAACATCTCGAGAATCAAATTTACTCCGTGGATTCTCATTCCCGGAGTGTTTATATTTTTTACCGTTATGGCATTTAACTTTGTCGGCGATGGTCTCCGCGATGCTCTGGATCCGAAGGCGGAAAAGAGATAATTGATTTTCAATACGTGTATGAAAAAGCTCC
>DYSA01000285.1 GCA_020726425.1 Fibrobacter succinogenes
TTTTCGTTACAAAAGATCCGCCGCCAGTTCTGCCAGTTCGGAACGTTCGCCTTTCTGAAGAGTGATATGGGCAAAGAGGTTCTGACCGCTCATTCGGGAAATGAGATAGGACAATCCGTTGGAGTGGCTGTCGAGATAGGGATGGTCAATCTGGTTGATATCACCGGTGAATACCAACTTGGTTCCTTCGCCAGCGCGGGTTATAATCGTTTTGATCTCCATGGGAGTGAGATTCTGCGCTTCATCGACAATGAAAAACGTTTTTACAATACTTCGCCCGCGAATATAGGTGAGCGGAGTGATTTTCAACTTGTCCAACTCAAGCATCCCGCCAATCCGCTTTGAATTTTTATTCCCATCGGTGAACTGGTTCTTGATCACGCCGAGATTGTCGTGAAGTGGCTGCATGTACGGAGCGATTTTCGCATCCACATCGCCGGGAAGAAACCCGATGTCGCGGTTTGAAAGGGGAACAATAGGACGAGACACATAAATCTGAGTGTACTGTTTGCGTCGTTCCAGTGCCGCCGCGATTGCCAGAAGAGTCTTACCTGTTCCCGCTTTTCCGGAAATCGCCACCAGTCGGATCGAATCGTTGAGCAGATGATCGAGAGCGAAACTCTGTTCGGCATTTCGCGGGGTGATTCCATAGGCGGTTCGTTTTTCTACGCGGCGAAGCAGTTGCATTCCCTGATCATAGCAGGCAAGTGCCGATTTCGATCCGCGCCGGAGAATAAAACACTCGTTCGGCTGAGGAGCCATCTCTTCGGGAAGATCGGCGGCATCGATTTCAGGAATCAGCGAGTACAACTTGTCGATCAACTTGCTTTCAAACTCCGGAACCATGCGAATTCCCCGGTCGAGTGTCGTGAGATCAGTCACGCGGTCGGAAGTGTAATCTTCCACGGGAATTCCAACGGAACGCGCTTTCATGCGAAGATTCACATCTTTGGTCACGAGCACAACATTGCGATTTTTCCGTTCAAGCTGAAGAGTATAAGCGGAGTTAAGTATTCGATGATCCGGCTGTGAACGAGAAAAGTTTCGTTCGATATCGGGATGAAATTCCGATTCAAGGCGGATCGATATAGTCCCCCGTCCTTCACCCAGTTCAAGGCCCGTATCAAAGAGATGATCGTGAGAAAGCGCATCGAGAGATCGAGCAAATTCGCGTGCGTGAAAGTTGAGCGTGTCATTTCCCTTTTTAAACGTATCCAACTCTTCGAGCACCGTAATAGGAATCACAATGTCATGTTCATCAAAGTGATTGATACATGAACTGTCGTGAAGAATTACATTCGTATCGAGGACGAAACACTTCTTTTTTGATATCGCTTTTGCCATACTGGTCTCCAGAGTAAGAGTAAACTGTATTCTTAGTATTCTACCATTCAATCCTACTGATTAGTATTTGCCTTGCGTTAGAATTGTGTAGGTGAAGAACAGAGTCACTCCGAGTCAAAAATATTGGCTCCGTTTCAGAAAATGAAAAGGCCCCATAAACCAATCAGTCTACAGGGCATTGCGATTATCAAACTGAACCGTTTACCACTACAAAAGCATCTCCACTTTCATGGGCGGATGCGACAACAGTTCCGACACCGAAGGAGAACAGAGGGGGATCGACGACAAATCGCCATAAGAAATCCCCGCGTTCATGGCCAGAGAGATCACGGCGAACAGCTCTTCTGCACCTTCACCGAACAACGCCGCCGCTTCGATTTTCCCCGTAAGACCGACCCACAGTTTGAGATGTCCCGCGATCTGCCGAATTCGGGTGAGCGGAAGTTGGCTGTAATAATAGTGCAACACTTTCGCGTTGCATGAGGGAATAGTTCCGATCATCCCCGCCGGTGGATTTGTTGAAATCAACATTGGAATAGTACAGGAATCCACGGGCCGAGGAAGCTCCGAAGCAAGTTCTGCCGCAATTGCCCCCACTGCCCGTCGAGCGGAACTTCGGGCCTGACTCAGTGAGTCATCGCCGATCAGTGATCCCACCAGAAAAAGCCAGGGTATTGACGTTCTTCCATAGGGATCAATAGCAATATTTCCCCCCGATTGATCACTGAACAGTGGCATATTTTCTGCCAAGAATGAGTAATCGTGGGTCCGATTCATGCAGATCATTGCCACGTGAGCGGTGAATGTTCGTTCCCCGGCCTGAACCGCCACCACCGATTTCCCCCGAAGCTCCGCCGAGATCACCGGATGGTTCAGTTCAATCACAATGCCTCGCGCCTGAAGTTCATGCTGAACCTCTTCGGCAATCTGGCGATCCAAACCCGGCAAGATCTGATCGCCTTCGCACAAGAGCGTAACTTCCACAAGAAGGTCGCTCAATGCAGAAGCGTATTCACAAGCGGAACATCCACCTCCGAGAATGAGCACCGTTTCGGGATAATCAGAAAGTGACTTGAACTGTTTGGGATAGATTATCCGTTTGCCATCCACCGTGATTCCCGGAATAATCGAATACGAAGTTCCCGTTGCCGCGACGATAAATCGAGCCGAGAGTTTCTGTTTTTTCTCACCCTGAAAACTAACCGTTATTGTCTGAATACCGGTAACTTGAGCAGAACCTTCAATAATGGTAACGCCGTTTTTGGCAAGTTCTCGCTGCTCCTGTACCGACCAATCATCCCCCGCCGCTTCGATTGAGGATTTCACTTCCCTCAAAGATGGTCGGTATTCAAACGGAAGAATCCCGGTGAGATTGAAACTCTCTTGGATCAATCGACCAGTCTCTTTCCAAATTCGAGCGGGAACCATATCCGCGTATGCTGTTCGCCCTCCCACGGGTAGATCAGAAATCAAAACGGTTTTCAACCCAGCCCGACATGCGGCAAGTGCCGTTTCAATTCCTGCGGCACCAGCGCCAATTATTGCAATATCATACTCCATCGTTCCCCCCAGATGATGTTGTTATGTCGGAACAAAAGTCGTGTCGTTCCTTAATTTTGATTACCTATTTTGAACTTTTTCCGGCCACTGATTCAGTGTGCGAAGAGATACAATTTGTCCATCAGCGACAATAATATGATCGACCAGCTGAATATCCAGCAATTTACCAGCCTGATAGAGTCGTGTCGTGATATTCCAATCCGCTTCCGAAGGAGTGATACTTCCCCCGGGATGATTGTGCGCCAGCAAAACCCCCGCCCCGCCGAGTCGAAATGCTTTGTCGAATATTTTGCGCGGGTAGATCGTGCAGTGATCCACCGTGCCTTCAGCCAGAATCTCCGTGTGAATCACTCGATTGCGATTGTCCAAGAACAGAGCCACGGCGTACTCTTCGCGAAGGTGAGCGTAGTGAAAGCGCAAATACTCTTCCACATCTTCTTGCGAAGTGACATAGCTTTTACCAGCAAAGCTCTCTTGCAAACAGAAACTTCCGGTGTCGCGAATAAATCGCAATAGCGTCGCAGCCCGTTCACCGATGCCGTCGATCTCCTGAAGTTCCCGGGAATCGGCGGCGAGAACAGCGCTCACCGTTTTGAATCGCGCCAGAAGTTGTTTGGCCATTGGCTTTGTATCGCGGCGAGGAATTATCATGGTGAGAAGGAGTTCGAGAACTTCGTAATCCTGCAATGCCGGAAGCGCTCCTTTTTTGTATCGATCAAGAAGACGTTCGCGATGACCTTCGTTCTCTTTCATCCAGCTCTCCAAGGAAATTATTTGATGAAAATATGTACCAGAGGATATGATCACTTTCGCCAAAGTGCAACTGTTTCAGCCAATTTCCCCCGATGTTTTCGCTAACTCTTTGATTTTTTTAATTGAGATTTGATTAACGGTATCGCATGTGCCGATTTACCGCTCGATCAGCCACTCGC
>DYSA01000286.1 GCA_020726425.1 Fibrobacter succinogenes
CTTGGAACGAGTTCTGGAGTCAACTTTAGGTTTGGAAACCACCTGAGTAGTTACATTTTTAGAATCCTCTAAACAGAAAACGAACACATTTCATTTTCAATGGGGATATAAAAAGTTGCGAACACTTATCGCTCGTTTCCCCTACAATGAGAGCAAACGAAAAAGGCTCCCTCGAAAATCGAAGGAGCCCTTAAAACCAGAATCAGAATGAAAAACGATTAGTTACACGTTCCAACCTGTTTCCAACCATAGCGTCCATTTACGCTTGATGGCTGATAGAATGAGTATGAAATACTGGTACACTGCCAAATCTTGTTCGCATCGGTACGTTTGTCTCCAACTTTGTATGAAGTCCAATGATCATTGGCACTCCACGCTTTGATATCCGCACATCCACCGCCAATAACGGTCAGTTTGAATGTTGCATTGATACTCTGAGCAGCGGTAACATTCGTAAACGTATACGTTGCAACTGATGAAACAACGGCACCATTCACGGTAAGCTTGTCGATTTCATAGCCCGTATTTGCTTTAATAGTATACGCCTGTGATCCACCGTGATTCACGTTGGTTGATCCTGCAGGAGTGATTGTTCCGTTTGCACCAGCAGTTGCTGAAATTGCATACGTTTTAATCGCATACGTAGCAGTAATAGTCGCACTCGCACTCATGTTTGTGAAACTATACGAAGAAACAGCTCCAACTGAAACACCATTCACTGTAACATCGGCGATTGTATAGCCCGCGTTTGGAGTGATTGTTACCGTCTGGCTTGCACCTTTGTTTACTACTTTTGTCGAAGGAGCAATTGTTCCGCCGGTGGTCTGAGTGACCGTAAGCGTACAAACAGGAACCGCTTCAAACACCGCTTTGATTGTCGCAGCAGCGCGAACATTCGTAAAGGTATACGATGCAGTTGTCAAAGTATCGCTGTTCACGATAAGAGATTTAAACACATTTCCAGCAGAAGCAGCAGCACTAAAGCTCTGTGATCCACCTTCGGTTACAACAACAACACCCGCTGGAGTAATTGTTCCACCGGTTGTTGCAGATGCAGTAATTGAGTATTTAGGAATAGCGGTAAAATACCCTTTAATTGTGTAGTTGTCACGAACATTGGTGAAAGTAATCACCGTATCAATGGCAACTTTTGATCCATTCACAAGAATCGAATCGATACGAGCACCCACATCAGGAGTAACGGTGATAACTTGCGTTCCACCTTCTGTTACGGTGATACGGGTCGAAGGAGCAACATGTCCCGGACCAAATCCTGAAGTCTGCATCCAGTACGTTGGAACCGCAGAGAAATACGCCGCAATGTTCTGGTTAGATGTTACATTGGTGAATCCCCAAGTAGAAACTGTACCTTTGTTCACACCGTTTACCAAAACAGAATCAAGACGATTTCCAACAGTTGCAGCGATTGTATAGCTGATCGATTCACCTGAGATTACCAGTGATTCACCAGCAGGAGTAATTGTTCCGCCGGCAGTTGCTGTTGCTGTAACAGTGATTTTCGGAAGCGCAGAGAAATATGCAGCAATCGACTGGTCTGCAGTTACGTTGGTGAAACTATACGAAGCTACCGCTCCCTTATTCGTTCCGTTCACAACAACCGAATCAAGCTTATTCCCCACAGAAGCGGCGATTGCGTAGTTCTGAGTTCCTTTATCCGCTACTTTTGCCGCGCCAGCAGGAGTAATTGATCCACCCACTGTTGCAGTCGAAGTAATAGTCCACGTTGGGCCAACCGGCGCCACCGAAGGAGTACAGATAACTTCGATAGTATTGTGAGTTGACACGTTGCTAAATGTCCATGAAGTTGGAGAACCAACATTCACACCATTAACATTAACGTAGTCGATATCGTAACCAGCATCAGCGCTGATTGTATAGGTCTGAGTTGTTCCAGCCGCGACGATCTGTTTTCCTGAAGGGGTGATTTTTCCACCTTTAGAAGCACGAGCGTTCAGAACTTTTTCTGTTACCGTTTTTACCTTTGTCCAAGGAGCACCGTTTGAAGGGTTATTTCCCTGAGTCCAGTACTGAGCGCGATACTCCGCACCAGCGTGATACACTTGTGTACCACTCGTTGCGTATACGGTAAAGTTATTCCATGCCGGAAGTGCAGAAGGAGTGGTATCCATTGCATCCTGGAATGGATATACAGAATATGGTTTAGCTGCCGAAGTGATCTCTACAGATCCTTTAATCGGATCCGCTTCAAGAGCAAAATAGCCATCAGCGATTTTGCGCGAAGGAATTTCAATCCCACTCTGAACCGCTTTGATATTTGCAGTCATACTTGGAGCACGGAAAATCACCGTCAATGGCGTATGATACTTGTTGAGTTTCGCAACATCTTTTGGTGCACCGTAAGTAAGTGTCAAACCACTGGTCGAAGGAGCAAGCGAAGGAATACCTGCAAATTCACGAGCAAAACGGTAACGAATTACTTCAGTTGGCCCACAAGCCCAGATCTCATTCTTGTTTTTTGCACGAGCAACCGAGTCAAGAAGCGAACGATACTGATCAACAGGAATAGAAAGACTATTGCTGCTAGAAAGGTCATGAAACTCCTGAATCGCCCAACCTTTTGAACTAATCGCATCGCTTATATACCGTTTAAGGAACGCAGTTGCATCACCGTTATCGGGAACATTTTTATAAGCCGAATTAGTACGAGGGAATACATCAAACTGAAGTTCAAATGCATCGGGGAAATTTGCATCATTACACATATTAGGAATGTACCCACCGGCATTTCCTGCATCAATGCGTGGCTGACGGTCACCTGAACGTGCACCAACGTATCCAGCTTCTCTCAAATACTGTTTTGAAGCATCACTCCACTGGTCGAATGGGAAAACATAAAATTCAACAGGAACGCCCATCTTTGCTTCAAGTATTGCTTTTGAATTTACAATTTCTTCTTTGCCAGAACTTGCGCTAGTGTGAGTCACCGAGTGAGAATGAATTTCGTGTCCATGACGGATGAACTCTTTCCCTTTTGTCGTAAAGTAATCATCACAACTTCCCGCGATCGCACACGATGAAGTTTGAAGACCGCGATTTGAATTGATTGTATCAAGATGTTCATACACACCGTTGATACTGGTACTGCCCCAGTCATCATGGATCGTGGTGTATACACCAAGCGCTCCATATTTCCATGTGGCAATCTCCACAGGTGCACCAGTAATGTAATACGATTTACCATTGTACTGCTGAACTTCGAGACCAGCAGCAGAAACGCCAACAGCTCCCAAAGAAAGCAGGAGAACAGAGAGTCGAGCAAACGACTTTTTCAGTGAATTCACTTTCATGAAAACCCCTCCTAAATAATGAAACAAACACAAAATATTATCATTCATAAAAAACAGAAGATCTCGCCTATAAAATCGATGTCATAAAATACATAATTACTTGCATTTGTTCTATTATTAGGGTAAAGTAACAACATTCTAACGGAGTAACGTAAATCGTTTAATGCTGATACGAAACAACATAAATGGTAATAATAATCAAAATTTTAAAAACAAAAAATATCCAATAGTCAACAACATTGGAGTTTCAGAGAACAAACATCTCCACTATACATACGAATCATTTCCTGTAAATATTCTATTTATATCAAATACACGCAAATATCAAATTCTGAACAAGTTACAATTTTTGTGAACAGCAACAATACTCCGATGACGATAAAACAAAGAAACAAACTGCCGCAGTATCATTAGATGCACGCAATAGGACTTTCCTCAAAAAGTGCTCAAAAATTGAGGTATTCCACTTCTGAATAAAAGG